>NZ_CP183075.1:2927500-3227500 GCF_048401115.1 Pseudoalteromonas sp. US3C1013
GTAGCTTGGCTGTTAGAACTCAATCTGTACGAGTGCCCACACAGATGATTGCTTTATATTGTTAAAGAACGTTGCGATTAAAGCGTTAAACTTTATCTCGCTAGGGCTGCGCATATTACGCTTTCCTATTTTTTTGTCAACACTTAATTTTGTTAAACTTTAAAGTTTTCAAAACTAAGTTTTACTCGACTCACTGAGTAGCTCGTGCCTCGCTATGCGTTGCGTTCTGCCGTCTCAGTGGGGTCGCATTATAGGGAGATCCGAAAACAGATCAACCCTTTTTTGCAGAAAACTTGAAATAAATGACTGTTCGCTGGATATTTAGACTAAACGCTTAAAAAGACAACTAAACCTAATCATATTTCGCCTTTAAAGCTGTAAAAACTTATTTTTTGGAAAATCTTTTCATAGTTATTGTAGCGATTATCAAGAAAACAAATTGTTTAGCTTTATATGGCCATTTAGATTAGTGGCGAATAAGTACATCAGGCAAGGGCTCTACTATATAAAGTTAATGAGCTATTGGTGGGTATCAATTATTTCGAACTTTTTATATTAATAACTATAAACTGTAAAAGTCGTTACATGGTCATATATTTATTAGTCTAAATAGCTTTACTTATAAATAGAAAGATAGCAGTCCTAAACGCTCGCATTATGATTCGTCGATTCTAGTTAGGCTATTTTATTAGATGAAAGGAATGAGAATAAATTTGCTATTAATAATAGAGCTAAAAGCTTTATTCATTTTGTGTAAATTTTAGATATTAAAAAGCCGAGCATAAGCTCGGCTTTTTGGTGTCTCTTTAAGACTTACTCTGCAGACTGCGCGTCTTCTTGAACTTCTTCGCTCGCCGCTGGGCGACCAACTAGTTCAATATAAGCCATTGGTGCATTATCACCAGCACGGAAGCCACACTTAAGAATACGAGTGTAACCACCTGGACGATCCGCATTACGAGGACCGATTTCACTGAATAACTTACCAACTACTTCATTATCACGCGTGCGAGCAAACGCTAAACGGCGATTTGCTACACTGTCAGTCTTAGCCAGTGTGATTAAAGGTTCAATTACACGGCGTAACTCTTTCGCTTTAGGCAAAGTAGTTTTGATGATTTCATGTTTCACCAAAGAACCTGCCATATTGCTGAACATCGCTTTACGATGGCTACTGTTACGGTTTAATTGACGACCACTCTTACGATGGCGCATGACCCTATCCTTCTAACTAAACTAATATAGTGATTTAGATTATTCAGCTAGGCTTGCAGGCGGCCAATTTTCTAGGCGCATGCCTAGAGAAAGACCACGTGAAGCTAGCACGTCTTTTATTTCAGTTAGAGACTTCTTACCTAGATTAGGCGTTTTAAGAAGCTCAACTTCAGTGCGCTGAACTAAATCACCGATATATTGAATTTGCTCGGCTTTCAAACAGTTTGCTGAACGTACTGTTAATTCAAGATCATCAACTGGACGAAGTAGAATAGGATCGAATTCTGGCTTCTCTTCTTTCTCTTCTGGCTCAGTTACATCACGTAAATCTACGAATGCATCTAATTGCTCAGCTAAGATAGTAGACGCACGGCGGATCGCTTCTTCAGGATCTAAGGTGCCGTTTGTTTCCATATCAATGATTAACTTGTCTAAATCTGTACGTTGCTCAACACGGGCTGATTCAACCGAGTACGCAATACGTTCAACTGGGCTGAATGATGCATCAAGCAGCAATCGACCAATTGGACGCTCATCGTCATCAGAGGATAAACGACTAGATGCCGGCACATAACCACGACCACGCTCAACACGAATACGCATGCTGATCTCGCTGTTATTTGTTGTTAAATTACAAATAACATGATCTGGGTTAGCAATTGTTACATCGCCATCGTGCTGAATATCTGCCGCAGTCACAGGGCCTACACCAGATTTAGTCAGGGTCAGAAAAACTTCATCTTTGCCTTCTAACGTTACCGCTAGACCTTTAAGGTTTAGTAGTATTTCAATGATGTCTTCTTGTACGCCTTCTTTCGCGCTGTACTCATGCAATACACCGTCGATTTCAACTTCAGTTACTGCACATCCAGGCATAGATGATAACAGTATACGGCGTAAGGCATTACCCAAAGTGTGACCAAAGCCACGCTCGAGTGGTTCTAAAACTACTTTAGAACGCGTTGGGTTGATAGCGTCGATATCGACTAACCTTGGTTTTAGAAATTCTGTAACAGAACCCTGCATTTTATCCTCTCTTAACTCTTAACTTTACTTAGAGTAAAGTTCGACGATTAGTTGTTCATTAATGTCCGCAGACAGATCTGAACGCTCAGGTAGGCGCTTGAAGCTACCTTCCAATTTCTTACCGTCAACTTCAACCCAAGTCGGCTTTTCACGTTGCTCAGCCAACTCTAGAGCAGCGATGATACGTGCTTGTGTTTTAGACTTCTCACGGATTACAACAGTATCTTCTGGAGTAATTACGTATGAAGGAATATTCACAACACGACCATTAACTAGAATCGCTTTGTGGCTTACTAACTGACGTGCTTCAGCGCGTGTGCTAGCAAAACCCATGCGATATACAACATTGTCTAAACGTTGCTCTAAAAGCTGTAACAAGTTTTCACCTGTGTTGCCTTTAAGGCGAGCAGCTTCTTTGTAGTAGTTACGGAATTGCTTTTCTAATACACCGTAGATACGACGTACTTTTTGCTTTTCACGTAATTGTAAACCGTAATCAGATAAGCGTCCTTTACGAGCGCCGTGCTGACCAGGTGCAGTCTCAAGTTTACACTTAGAGTCGATAGCTCTTACGCCGCTCTTAAGGAACAGGTCAGTACCTTCACGACGACTCAGCTTGAGCTTAGGGCCCAAATATCTTGCCATGTTATTTCTCCTAACCTATTGTTAAACGCGACGTTTCTTCGGTGGACGACAACCATTATGTGGTATTGGCGTCACGTCAGTAATGTTGGTGATACGGTAACCAGCAGCATTCAAAGCACGTACAGCAGATTCACGACCTGGACCTGGACCTTTGATGAAAACTTCTAGATTTTTTAAACCGTATTCTTGAGCAGCAGTACCTGCACGCTCTGCAGCAACCTGAGCAGCGAATGGAGTAGATTTACGTGAACCACGGAAACCTGAACCACCGGCAGTAGCCCATGATAGTGCATTACCTTGACGGTCGGTAATCGTTACAATAGTGTTGTTGAAAGACGCATGAACATGAGCCATACCATCAGCAACTTGCTTTTTAACCTTTTTACGACGAATTGGTGTCTTAGCCATTTTACTATCCCCTTATCGCTTAATAGGCTTACGAGGACCCTTACGGGTACGCGCGTTAGTCTTTGTTCTTTGACCACGAAGTGGTAAAGAGCGACGGTGACGTAGGCCACGGAAACAACCAAGGTCCATAAGGCGCTTGATATTCAAAGTAACTTCACGACGAAGGTCACCTTCTACAGTGTACTTGCCAACTGCTTCACGCAATACGTCAAGTGTTTCGTCTGAAAGTTCACCGATTTTTGTGGTCTCGGCGATACCAGTCGCTTCTAAGATAGCCTTAGAGCGAGTCTTACCTATGCCATAAATAGCTGTTAAACCAATAACTGCATGTTTATGATCAGGGACGTTAATGCCAGCGATACGGGCCACTAACACATCTCCTATATTTGAATTTGGTAATCATCTGTTTGAAAAGCCCGTAAGGATACTCAAACGAAGACCAAATCACAACTAAAAACACAGGCCGAGAAATCTCAGCCTGCACGACTGTTTACTTAGCCTTGCCTTTGCTTATGCTTAGGCTCACTGCAAATTACGCGTACTACACCAGCACGTTTAATAACTTTACAGTTACGGCATATTTTCTTAACGGAAGCACGTACTTTCATTGCTCAACTCCGTAAACTGACCTTATCGACCGTAGCCTTTAAGGTTCGCTTTTTTCAGCACAGAATCATACTGATGTGACATCAGATGCGTCTGTACTTGTGCCATAAAGTCCATGATTACAACAACGATAATCAAAATTGATGTACCGCCGAAATAGAATGGCGTTTGCCATGCCATAGTCATGAATTCGGGCACCAGACAGATAAAGGTTATATACAAAGCACCTGCCAATGTCAGGCGTGTCATCACTTTATCAATGTATTTAGATGTCTGCTCACCTGGACGAATACCTGGGATAAATGCGCCAGATTTTTTCAGGTTGTCTGCTGTTTCACGCGGGTTAAAAACCAACGCTGTGTAGAAAAAGCAGAAGAAGATGATAGCCGCAGCTAAAACCATTGCATACAAAGGCTGACCTGGAGTCAACGTTGTAGCAATTGCTTGTAGCACATCAGCAACCGGACCTTCACCCTGGCCGAACCAGCTTGCAATTGTACCAGGGAACAGAATTATACTGCTAGCAAAGATTGGTGGAATAACACCCGCCATATTTACTTTCAGAGGTAAATGCGTGCTTTGAGCAGCAAATACTTGACGACCTTGTTGACGTTTAGCGTAGTTAACAACGATACGTCGTTGACCACGTTCAAAGAATACAACAAGATAAGTAACAGCGAATACTATAACCGCAACCATCAACAGTACAAAAACATTCAAATCACCTTGGCGCGCCATTTCGGCTGTCGAACCAATAGCAGACGGCAGGTTAGCTACAATACCAACAAATATTAGAACTGAGATACCGTTACCGATACCACGTTCTGTTATCTGTTCGCCCAACCACATAAGGAACATAGTACCGGTTACTAAACTCACCACTGCGGTGAAATAGAATCCCATACCTGGGTTAACAACTAACCCGTTCATCATGCCCGGTAAGCTTGTGGCAATACCGATTGATTGGATAGTAGCAAGCACAAGCGTGCCGTAGCGTGTGTACTGGCTTATCTTTTTACGCCCTTGCTCACCTTCTTTCTTAAGCTCTATAAACGGCGGATACATATGCGTTAATAGTTGCGTAATAATCGAAGCCGAGATATACGGCATGATACCCAGTGCTAACACTGAAGCTCGCTCAAGCGCACCACCGCTAAACATGTTGAACATCTCAACAATGGTGCCCTTTTGTTGCTCGAAGAAATCGGCAAGTACAGCGGCGTCAATCCCAGGGATCGGCACAAATGAACCTAGACGGTAAATTATGATAGCACCCAATACGAAGAGTAATCGGCGCTTCAATTCCGAAAGTCCACCTTGTGCACTTTGTGTATCTTGACCTGGTTTAGCCATTAGTACTTCCTTAGTCTTCTACCTTGCCTCCGGCAGCTTCGATAGCTTCGCGTGCACCTTTAGAAGCCTTAAGGCCTTTAACGGTAACAGCGCGTGAAACTTCGCCAGATTTAACAACTTTAACGAACTGAACGTTCTTTTTAACTAGACCAGCTGCTTGTAACGCGCTTAGGTCTACCACATCGCCTTCAACTTTAGCGATTTCGTATAGGTTAATTTCTGCAGATACTAAAGATTTGCGAGAAGTGAAACCGAACTTAGGTAGACGACGTTGCATAGGCATTTGACCGCCTTCGAAACCAACGCGTACTTTACCGCCAGAACGTGATTTTTGACCTTTGTGACCACGGCCACCAGTCTTACCAAGACCAGAACCGATACCACGACCAACACGTTTTGGAGCAGTTTTTGAACCTGCAGCAGGTGAAAGTGTATTCAAATGCATCGAATTACCCCTCTACCTTAACCATGTAATAAACCTGGTTAATCATACCACGCACACATGCTGTGTCTTCTAACTCAACAGTGTGATTGATACGACGTAAACCAAGACCGCGTAATGTAGCTTTATGCTTCGGTAAACGACCGATAGAGCTTTTTACTTGTGTTACTTTTACAGTTTTATTAGCCATGGTTTACCCCAAAATCTCATCTACTCGAAGACCACGTTTTGCAGCGATCGACTGAGGAGAATTCATGTTCTCAAGTGCTGAGATCGTTGCACGTACAACGTTGATCGGGTTAGTAGAACCGTAACATTTAGAAAGTACGTTCTGCACACCAGTCACTTCAAGTACTGCACGCATAGCACCACCTGCAATGATACCAGTACCTTCAGATGCTGGTTTCATAAACACTTGTGAGCCAGCATGACGTCCTTTAACAGGATGCTGTAATGTGTTGCCATTTAGGTCTACGTTGATCATGTTACGACGTGCTTTTTCCATTGCTTTTTGAATAGCAGCTGGAACTTCACGTGCTTTACCATAACCGAAACCTACTTTACCTGCGCCATCACCAACTACAGTTAGTGCAGTAAAGCTAAAGATACGACCACCTTTAACTACTTTAGACACACGGTTCACCGCGATTAGCTTTTCAGCTAAATCAGGCTGTTGTTGCTTTGCTTCTACGTTAGCCATTGTCTACTCCTAGAATTGCAAACCGGCTTCACGCGCAGCATCAGCTAGCGCCTTCACACGGCCGTGATATTTAAAGCCACTGCGATCAAAAGCAATCTTTTCGATGCCTTTGTCAGCCGCACGTTCAGCAACCGCTTTACCAACTGCTTGTGCAGCTGCAACGTTGCCTGTGCCTTTAACTGTTTCGCTAATAGCTTTCTCAACAGTAGAAGCAGCAGCCAGTACATTACCCTCAGCGTTTACAACTTGAGCGTAAATGTGACGTGGCGTGCGGTGGATAACAAGACGCGTTGTGCCTTGTTCAATATAATTTCTACGAGTGCGTTTAGCACGACGTAGACGAGCTGTTTTTTTATCCATCGTCTTACCTTACTTCTTCTTAGCCTCTTTACGGCGTACATTCTCATCTGAATAACGAACACCTTTACCTTTATAAGGCTCAGGTTTACGGTATGCACGAATGTTAGCAGCTGTTTGACCAACTAACTGCTTGTCTACGCCCTTAACTAGAACTTCTGTTTGGCTTGGAGTTTCAATCGTAATTCCTTCAGGAACTGCGAAATTAACTGGGTGCGAGAAACCAAGAGTTAAGTCTAAAACTTTGCCCTTAGCTGCAGCACGGTAACCAACACCTACTAACTGAAGTTTCTTCTCGTAACCTTCATGCGTACCAACAACCATGTTGTTGATTAGAGCGCGAGCAGTACCTGCTTGTGCCCATGCATTGGCTACGCCTTCACGAGGTAAAGTTGTAATAACGTTGTCGTTAACTTGTACTTCAACTGCATCGTTGATTGTACGAGTAAGTTCACCGTTTTTGCCTTTAACTGTGATTTCCTGGCCTTTTAATGTAACTTCTACACCGGCAGGAACGTTTATTGGTGCCTTTGCTATGCGAGACATAGTTCCCCTCCGATTAAGCTACAAAACCAATGATTTCACCACCAACGCCTGCACTACGTGCTGCGCGGTCTGTCATTAGGCCTTTAGAAGTTGATACGATAGCGATACCTAAACCACCCATTACCTTCGGTAATTCGTCACGTCTCTTATAGATACGTAGACCAGGGCGACTTACACGCTGGATATTTTCAATAACAGCTTTGCCTTCGAAGTACTTTAACTCGATAGAAAGCTCAGGTTTAACATCACCACTTACTGCGAAGTCTGCGATGTAACCTTCATTTTTTAATACATTAGCTACTGCTACTTTCAGTTTCGAATTAGGCATCGTTACAGATACTTTCTTCGCTGACTGACCGTTACGGATTCGTGTAAATAAATCCGCGATAGGATCTTGCAAGCTCATAGTCTTACTCCCATGATTCTATTACCAGCTAGCCTTTTTAAGGCCAGGAATTTCACCGCGCATAGCTGCTTCGCGAACTTTAATACGGCTCATGCCGAATTTGCGAAGGAAACCATGTGGGCGGCCCGTAATGTTACAACGATTACGTTGACGTGCAGGGCTAGAATCACGAGGTAAAGCTTGTAGCTTAAGTACCGCGTCCCAACGATCATCTTCAGATGTATTAACATCACTGATGATAGCTTTTAGTGCTGCACGCTTTTCAGCGTACTGAGCAACTAGTTTAGTGCGCTTTGCTTCGCGCGCTTTCATAGAATTCTTTGCCATAACCCTACCCTTATTTCTTGAATGGGAAGTTAAACGCTTCTAACAACGCACGGCCTTCCTCATCTGATTTCGCAGATGTAGTGATTGTGATATCCATACCGCGTACACGGTCTACTTTATCATAATCAATTTCTGGGAAGATGATTTGTTCACGTACGCCCATGCTGTAGTTACCACGTCCATCAAAAGACTTAGCACTTACACCACGGAAGTCACGGATACGTGGGATAGCGATTGAAACCAAACGCTCAAAAAAGTCCCACATACGCTCGCCGCGTAGGGTTACTTTACAACCAATCGGGTAACCTTCACGCACTTTGAAGCCAGCAACAGATTTGCGTGCTTTAGTGATTAAAGGTTTCTGACCAGAGATAGCTTCTAGATCCGCAACAGCGTTATCTAAAATCTTCTTGTCAGCTAAGGCTTCGCCCACACCCATATTTAATGTGATCTTCTCGATCTGAGGGACTTGCATGACAGAGCTGAAACCAAACTTCTCTTGAAGTTCAGCAACTACTTTGTCTTTATATACTTCATGCAGTTTCGCCATCATTCTACTCCAACTATTAGATAGTTTTACCAGTAGATTTAAAGATACGTAATTTCTTACCATCTTCAATCTTGAAACCTACACGATCTGCTTTGCTCGTTTCCGAGTTGTAGATCGCAACGTTTGATACGTCGATAGACGCTTCTTTCTCAACAATACCGCCAGCTTGGTTCAACTGTGGAACCGGCTTTTGGTGTTTCTTGATTAAGTTAATGCCTTCGACAAATACTCGACCAGACTCGGTTACAACTGAAAGCACTTTGCCGCGCTTACCTTTGTCTTTACCTGCTAGTACGATTACTTCGTCATCACGACGGATTTTTGCTGCCATGATAGACTCCTTACAGTACTTCTGGGGCTAGTGAAACGATTTTCATGAACTTTTCATTACGAAGTTCGCGAGTCACAGGGCCGAAAATACGAGTACCAATAGGCTGCAAGTTATCATTTAAGATAACAGCCGCATTGCTGTCGAAACGGATCAATGAACCGTCTGGACGACGAACGCCTTTTTTGGTACGCACAACTACCGCGTTTTTAACATCACCTTTCTTCACTTTACCGCGAGGAATCGCTTCTTTTACAGAAACTTTAATGATATCGCCAATCGCTGCATAGCGACGGTGTGAACCACCAAGGACTTTTATACACTGCACTTTGCGAGCGCCGCTGTTATCAGCAACTTCCAGCTGAGTTTGCATTTGGATCATGTTAATGACCTCCGGTGTAGTAATTACAACTTGTCTTAAATTTGTTTAAAATCAAGACATTTCGATTGAATTCCACTCAAAAAACATACTAGATGTCTCTTAAGGGCGGGCAATTGTATCAGCATTGAGGGGGGAGTGGTAGGTTATTTTTTAATTAATTTAATGCAGAGGCTAAATTAGAAACTGGTTATTTATGCTATCTATCTAAATTACAGGTGGTTATAAAACAAACAAGGCACCTTTACGGTGCCTTGTTTTATATCAGTAATTAAAATTAGCCAAACAAACCTTTTAATTTGTCTTTAATTTTGTCTTTAGCTTTTTCTTTTGCTTCATCTTTAACCGCACTGCCTATATCTAATTTTATACCAACATCATGGAATGGGCCTTTTATTCTCAGAGGAATTTTAAAGCCAGTGCTATCATCGGTAGTACCTTGACCTTCAATAGAATCTACTAAACCTGTTACTAGGCGGTAATTAACCAGAGTTTGCGGCAAATCAACGTCTCCTTCACCTGAAATGCGTATTAAAGGGCTGATCAACGATAAATCAGTATTTTTGCCTACGCCATTGGTAAAGTTAAAACTACCCGAAAGCGCAGAGAAATCAGTTTTCTCAGATTCTTCAAATCCTGTATCTAGTCCCTCAGACACGGCATTAAAGTTGCCTTTAACTAGCTCTTTACCCTTACGCACCATTTCCGCTACGTTCGCCCCTTTAACCGCACCATCTGCGAACTTAAACCCTAATTTACCATTGAGCGCGTTTATAAACGTTTTTTGGCTTTGCCCAGTTGTAGTTAAATTCCAATTTAACGACCCTTTGCCCATTAACTTATCAAAGCCTGCAGCATCGCTAAGTAATGGCTGTGCGTCTATTTTATCTAAATCGAAGTTGGTTGCTATTTTATAAGGGGTATTTTGAGCATTGATAGTCACCACCCCTTTACCTGTTCCTTCATAAGCCGCAAAGCTGTCTAAACTTAATTTAGCAACGCTATTTTTTAGTGCCACAGTAAACTGGTTTGCGCCGAGTTTTATATCGTTCACTTTTAAGCCACTTGAACGGACAATCACATTTGCATCTAATGCATTCAAGCCACTTAAATCAATTTTAGTATCATCCCACACTATTGGCTCTGCAGGCTTAGAGTCGTCTTTTGCAGGGACTTCTTTTTTAGCTACGGTTTCAGGTAAGTAAGGATTTAAATCAAGCATGCCTAAGTCAATATCAGCATTAACAGCTAAGCGACTGCCTAAATTTAACTTACTTTTACCTTTAATCTCGAGTGCATCGAGCGTTGCTACTAATTCAGTTAGGTTAAACTCTTCACCAAGCAAGTGCATTTCGGCATTGATGCTAAAGGCGTTAAACGCATTGTCTTTAGCGTTTAAGTCAACCCCTTGCCAGTTAGCAATATTTTTAACCGAATCACCGTTAAGTGTTAAAAGTCCTTTAATGTCTTGGCCTTGTTTGGCTATGCTGCCATCAAACGTTAAATCTACTAAACGTGAGTTAAGCGTTTGCTTTACATTAAATGTGGCGCCTTCAATCGCTTTTGATGGTGTATTAAGTTTTACATCAAGTTCAAATCGCTCTTGCATATAAGTAATAGCACCGGTTACTTCAAGCTGTTTACGCAGTGAAGGCAGTAATATAGCCAGTTCTAAATCGCTAATTTTTTGTTTAGCACCCGTTTGACCATCTAAATAAGTAAATGACCCGCCATAAATAGCGACTTCACCTAATTGAATATCAAAGCTTTCAGGTAGTTTGACAGCCTCTCCCGCTTGAGTTTGTTGCTCTGGTTGCTTGGCCACTGCATCAAATAACTGCCAGTTTGCTTTGCCGCTTTTATCGGTTTCTAGCAAAATATCAGGCTCATTAATTACAAACTTTTCTAGCTTTAGTTCGCCACCGAGTAATGAAAGCCAAGGAATATGAACAGCAAGTTGCTGCATACTTGCCATATCAGCGCGAGAGCCACTAGGCATATTGGCAAAATGCACATCATTAAGCTCCAGCTTTAATGCAGGAAATACACTGAGGGTTTTATCTCCCTTTATCGTTAATGTGCGCCCAGTTGTTTTTTCTACCTGCTCAGACACTTTATTAAAAATGGTATCAGTAGGAATTAAAAATGGTGCAGCAACAATTAACGCTATACATAACAATAATATGACACCAATAACTTTAAATAAGGTCTTCATGATCATCCTTTCAAACGTGCAAATAATGTTCTTATCATAGCGGGAGTTAGCGCCAAAAGCATTGCCCAATAACTAAAAATCTACTTTCCTACATTCTAACGTGGGTATATGAATTGTAACTGAAACATTTTGATACCTTTAGGTTACAAAAAAACATTGACCAAATGATACCTACAGGTTATATTGATACCTAAAGGTTACAAAATATAAATTAACACTTCCACAGGATGGACTTTATGAAACAACAAGATATTAAAACTGAAGAACAGTTTATGGGTCAAAACATATTTCTTAGTATAAGCACAAGTATTGTTTTTTTACTTCTCAGTGTTAACTCAGTAATAAAACAAGATATTGACGGGCTTTTAACTGTTGGAATGGGCGTTTTATTTTATATAGTTATAATAGCTATTTATATAACTAAAGCAGGCTTTCCATTAAAAATGTATTTTCAATATGCTTATAAAGATGAATTCCTAAATACTATCGACACGAGTGCCTATAAACATTCAATTTTTGCACTTGTTTTTTGCCTGCTTGGTGTTTTTTATAAAGGCGATGCTATTGCTAGTGAGGTTTCGCATGCAGCTATGGCAGTATTCTACTTAGGTATCATGCTCTTGGCATATGGCACTTCATTGTTTTGGCAAAGCCGCGATTAGGAAATAATATGCAAAACCATATAGCTGAATTTCGTAAAGAGGCAGGGCTTTCACAGCAAGAACTAGCCGATGCTATTAATGTTTCACGAAAAACCATTAGCACGGTTGAAACATCTCGTTTTACACCCTCGGTGATCATTGCCTTAAAAATAGCACAGCACTTTAATACCTCAGTTGAACGGCTGTTTTCACTCGATGAACACGATTAATACAGTAATGATGCAATCTTGTGTTAATTAACTTACCAAGATTGCATCCCCTGTATTCTCCGGTATGATGCACGCCCCTGTTGCTGCTGGCTTATTTAAGCTAAAATGAAGCGACTAAAAAGTATATCTAACCGGAGAGTCTACAAGGCATGAAGAAACTGCTAATTTCACCGTCAAAAATGGCATTAGGCGAGCAAGAAAGTCAAATTTATCAAAACATTCTGAAGCAATCTTCAGAGCTAAGCCTAAACCTGATGGCTGTGAAAGTGGAAAACCATCCAGAAGACTTTTTAGGTTGGTGTTACGAGCTATTAAATGCAAGCCGCGACCGTATTAATTACGACTTACTCGAAACCCAACAATTACCATTATTAAAAAAGTTGCATGACCAACTTATTACAGCCATTAGCTTTTTACAGTTAAAAACATTACGGGTAGCACCTTGGCCAGTAGTGAGTATGTTTGTAGAGCAACATAAAGAACTGGTGGCACTTGATGAGCAATTACGTTTAACTGCTTATATTGCAGGTCTGCGTGAAAAGCCGTTAAAAGAGATGATCCCTGAAGACTTACTCGCTTTTAGCGGTAAGCATATGGCATCACTCGATCCGAGTACTTATAACTTTGATGTAGAATGGTTTGCCTCTACCAAAAGCGCCAAAGGTTTTCACCAGATGCTGGCTGACCTGCCAGGTGCCTTCGACGATGCGCTTAGCAACATTCCACTTAAGGGTGATGTAGCGATAGGTGATTACCAACAATTTGTAGTTGCTTACTTGAGTGCATTTAATGGTAGTGATGAAAAACCAACACTGGCACCTGCCACCCGTTTATTAGCAATGCGCCGCCCTGATGTGTTTACTCCAATTAGTAACAGTCGCTTAGATGCACTTTGCTCAGCACTTGGTATCACCAAATTAAATAACCGTGACTTTGAGCGTTACTGGCAAGATGTAGTACAAAGCATTCACGCTATGTCATGGTTTAAAATGGCCAATGCTGGTAATGAACTAGAAACACAGTTGGTGGACATTAAAGCGCTTATACCTTGCTTTTTTTACTATGCAGATACTAATACTGCAGATAACTCTAACTACATTAAGCTACTTAATAAACCTACACGTAGCACTTCTAGCAGCAGTAAAGCGCCACGCCGAGGCAAAGAATCTGCTGAGATTTTAGTGGATCGCGCTCTTGCTGCTGATGATGTTCCAGAGCATATTCGTGCTAAACGTGACTCTATTATTAGCGAAGTACAAAAAGGCCGCGGTGTTAACGAAACAATTACCCTAATGCGTGCCATTTTTGGTTAATTAACCCACAAGAAAAATAAAATAGCCTAGCAGCGCTTTGATGGTGCAGCTAGGCTATTTTTTGCACCAGCAAAGTGAACCTGCTAAATAATTACTTTTCTATCCCTACCTCATATTATTTTCAATACATTGTTTTAAATAATAAAAATAATTTATAAACGAATAAGTTTAATTTGGCACACACAGTGCAAATACCCCATTAGTAACATAATAAAATGCCGCCAAACAAAAGGTTGTAGTCGTTCATAATAAAAAGCCTTGGCGTGCAAAATCATACAATGGGAAATGAGACATGCTAAAACTACAAAAAACAATATTGATCAGTGCATTGGCATTAACAGGAATGACATCAACTACTGCATTTGCTGAAGTAACAGCAAATGCAGCAGCCACTTCAAACTACTTATGGCGCGGACAAGAGCAAACTGGGGGCGATGCAGCTGTATCTGGCGGTATTGATTACGCTAATGAATCTGGCTTTTATGCGGGTACGTGGGCGTCAAATGCGTCTTGGGCCGATGAAATGACCTACGAGCTAGACTTATACGCAGGTTTTGGCGGCGCACTTAATGAAAGCGTGAGTTATGACGTAGGGTATATCTATTATGCCTACCCTGATGCGGCATCAGGTGCAGATGCAGATTTTTCTGAAGTCTACGGTAGCATTAGTGTGCAAGGTTTTACATTTGGTGCAGCCGTACTTGCAACTTCTTCTGCCAATGGTGACGGTACTGATTTTGGTGATTCATTGTATTTAAACGCCGATTACAGCTTTGCTGTTGGTAGCAATGGCACAGAAATGGCGCTACATATAGGTCATTACTCAGGCGATTTCATCGGTGATGACAATATTATTGATTATGGTATTTCGGTGTCTAAAGATGGTTTTACTTTTGGCCTATCAGATAACGACATGGACGGCTCAGATGTAAAAGCTTATGTAGCCTACGCTGTCGACTTTAGCTTATAAAAAGAATGTGTTACTTGCTGCAACACTAAGGGCCGCAAGGCCCTTTCTCGTTTAGAGCGGTTTAAAAATGCTCGTAATCCTCTCTAGGATTAGCTACTAAAGCGCCCTACTATATTACCCGCCTCGGTCAATCAACGACTACCTAGCTGCCGTTAAATATTTCCGCGTTATGCTAACTCGCTTAAATAAGCATTATTGTGTATTGGCATTATATTCTCTGTTTCAAATAAGCTTTTTATACCAATTCGCTAAAACAAAAGGCCGCACGAAATGCGGCCTTTAAATAACTTAGCGTTAAAACTTAGCTAAATTATTTTTATTGTCTTTATCTACAAGCTTAATGTAAGGGTCTATCCCAGCGTACATGGGTTTTTCTTTTACTTTAAGTTCGATGGTGTTTGCACCTGACACTATTTGATGTTTTTGTGAATAAATCACAAAGTCTTCGGCTAGAAGGTTTTCAGGATCATCATTAAATAATGCAATATCAATCATTTCATCAAGTGGTTGTTCGGTTTCTTCACCTTGACCATCGGCACGCTGTTTCGTTGCTTCAACGCTCAGTGTTACCGTGTAAAAACCCTCGCTATCAGTGCTATCTGTAATCGATACCTCTTTCATTTCAAGCTCATAAAGTGTTATATACTTAAACTGATCATCAATAAAGCGTTGCTCTGCTTTTGTTGCATCTCGTTTTAAATAACTGAGTAAATCGAGTGTGGTGGGGTATGGCGTTGATTGGTATTTAAACTCATTCAAAAATGCTTTAAGTGCTGCATTTAAGCGTTTTTCACCTAAGCGATCATATAGCGCCATCATCACAACAGAACCTTTATTGTAGTGAAGATACTGCTGAGCCTGCGTTTTATACAGCGGCATTTCTTCAAACGCTTCCCCTGTACGACCCATTAAGTATTTGTCTAGCTCGTATTTTAAAAACTTACGTAGCTTCTCGGCGCCAAAGCGTTTTTTTAACACCATAAGCGCACTGTATTGGGAGAGCGTTTCTGATATAACGGCACTGCCCTCTACATTAGCCCCTGATACTTGATGTCCCCACCATTGGTGCGCCACTTCATGTGCGGTTACATAATAAGGGAGGTCAACTTTACTCTCATCCCTTAAATCTGTAACAAAACCAATACTTTCTGAGTAAGGCACTGTATTGGCAAAACTTTGCGCAAATGAGCGATATTTTGGAAACTCAATAATACGTAACTGCTTATGCTGATACGGGCCAAATGCTTGGGTATAGTAATCTATCGAGTCTTGTACCGACTCAATCATACGGTCAACATTCCATGCATGATCTTTGTGGTAGTACACTTCAATATTTACACCGTTATGCTCAACCTTTTTGCTTTCAAGTTCAGCCGAAAGCACAGAATAAAAGTTTAAAATAGGGGCATCCATTTCATAAACAAAAGTACGGCGCCCGTCTTTTACACTCTCACTTTTTAAGTAACCAGGTGTAATTGCAAATTGCGACTCATCGGTAGTTACCGTTGCTTTATAGCTTATAAACCCATTATCAGGACCAAACTCATTTTGCGTATAATAGCGGCTGTCTTCTAGTTTATGCGCACGTTCAAGTTCGGGTAAATCGTGCTTACGACGCTCATACTTATCCGCAATTTGAAAATACCTTTGATAACCAAAATTCGGTAATAACTCTCTATTATTTATAAATGTACCGTTATACACCAGCTGAGTATCTGAATACCTATCAACAAAACCGTTATGTTCTCGGGAAACTGAAAGCTCACCTTCGCGTACTTCATTAGGCATTAGCGGTTGTTCAAACTCAAACCATACCATATCAAACTCAGGTAAACGCTCTACTATTTTCCCGCCGGCCATTTTTACATCCCAGCTTTTAGCGTGGTTAGGCTCGTTAATTAACACACGGGCTATTGGCTCGTTAGCGGTATTAGTAAACTTAATTTTTGCAACGGCGGTTAATGCACGCTTTTTAGGGTAAATATCAATGTGTAAATTAACATCGGTTATTACAGGGAGTGGCAAATCTTTGTATTGTGAAAACTCTTGTTCATAGCTTACTTGAAGAGTTTCGTTATCATCACTTGTTACAAACTCGTTGAGCATACGGGTGTTGTGATAAATGTTATAACCTGCTCCCACAAATACCAATAAACTTATAGCGGCAGCAATTTGACCTTTTAAAGACATGTTGTAACGTATTAAAGATAAGCGAGTGCGCAATGTTTGCGACGGGCCGCGATGCCATAAAGCAAACCCAACAATAGCCAAAAATACACTTAATGCGCCCCAATATAAGGTGTACCAATGCGCGCCTTGTAAAAAGTGTCCGTAACCGTTTATATCAGAATACGGTACGCTACTACTTTGCGAAAAGTGATACATGTGATGCTCAAATCCGTAAGCACCCATTACCATTTGGGCAATGTAATACAGAATAAATAACCCCATACCTATATATTTATTAGGGCTAATTATTTGCAAAAAGAACGCCAAAATAGCCATCATAATTAAAGGCAGTAACGTAAGATAACCTAACCTAAATAAGTACTGGCCAAGCTCTAGATTAAATTGCCCCTTAAATAGTTGTACTGCAATGGTAAACATCATACCTACTAAATAAAGACCACAAACCGCAGTGATTAACGCAATAATTTTAGATATCCAAAACACACTGTTATGAACTGGGAAACTGTCAACAATATCGCCCATACCACTGTGGCGCTCCCGCCAAACCAGCTCTGCGCTGTAATAAGCAATAATGATAAACATAAATAAGCTAGAGGTGTTTTGAATGATGCTCACCATATTTTGTGTCAGTGGCCAATCCGTTGTGCCATACGCGCCAATAGGAGCAAAGAGTGGCACAAGCAACATAGTAATACTTACACCGGCTAAAATCATAAAAGGCGCACTTAATATAACCTGCTTAAGTTCAAATAAGCTGCGCATTACTAGTTGCGATTGCGTATTGATCCCTTTTGATTTGTAATTTTTAGCCTTGCTAATAAGTGCTGCTTGTTTATTTTTTACAAACGTAGATACAGCAAATTGTTTTTTTTGTTTTTTAGTTACTACGCGATTACCTAACTTCCCTAGGCCAAAAAACATCGCTAAGCTTATTGCTACCCACAAAATACGGTTAATCAAAAAATCGCCCGAGAGCGTTAACACTTCGGTATTTTTATCACTTACAGTCCAATAACGGGTTAAGTCAATTAACGAACCTGACCCAAATGGATCGGCGTATACAACAATATCTCTAAATGCTAAGTCATCAAAGTAGATGCCCGCTATTTGGTAGGTTATAAAAATCACTACAGCTGTAACATATACCGCCATCATGGTTTTAAAATACACAGCCACACTATTAAAAATAGCCGAAAGTACTAACAAGCTGGGTATTGCTAAATATAAAAAAGGAGCTGTGTAATATATTAACTTATTAGGGCCTACTAGCTCACTATCGAGCCAGCCAACCAATAAACCAAATTGCGATCCAAAAAACACACCCAGCGGCACCGTTAAAAAAACAACTAGCACCACTAAGTAAGCACCAAAAAAACGCCCAGATTGATAAGCAAGAGGGTTAACCGGCTTACTAAACACCAACTCATCCATTTTGCTCTCACTGTTGCGAATAGCTGAGCTGGCAACAAAGTTAACCACTAAAAACATAGCAAGCGTACAAAAGGTAACCGTTAAAACCATAATGGTATAAGGCGAGTTCATATGAACATTAGCCCCGCCTAACGGAAGCTTACTACTAGAGCTTATAAAAAACGCCATAAAAAAGAAGATTAATGACGTCACATAAAACGAAGGTTGGCGCACAAAATAGCGCAGTTCAAACGCAAGCATATTAAAAAACATAGCGCCCCCTTATGCTACTTGGCTGTTACGATGATTAAGCAACGCAGAAAAATACACATCTTCTAGGTTTGCGTTACTCGTTTCAAAGCCTTCGGGTGCTTGCTCTGCTAATACATGTAATATGGTTTGCCCAGCAAATAAGCGTTTTGAAATAACAGGCAGTTGTGATTCAAGCTCTTGCGCTTCTTCTTGGCTCATGGCCTTGCGCCAAATTTGCCCTTGCAGTTTATCGGTAAGGGCAATTGGGTTACCCTCTAATAGTATTTTACCGCCAGCCAGTACAGCCATGTTTGGGCAAAGCTCTGCTACATCTTCAACAATGTGGGTCGATAATATAACTACTTTTTGCTCGCCTAAGCTTACTAACAAGTTATGAAAACGATTTCGCTCCTCAGGATCTAAACCTGCAGTTGGCTCATCAACAATTAGTAAATCAGGGTCGCCCAATAATGCTTGTGCAATACCAAAACGCTGGCGCATACCCCCCGAAAAACCACTAACGGCTTTTGAGCGATGTTGATATAAATTAGTATGTGCAAGCAAGCCTTCCACCGACTCTTTACGTTCTGCTTTGTTGTGAATACCTTTTAAAACAGCCATATGATCGAGTAAATCGTAAGCGTTAACACGCGGATATACACCAAAATCTTGTGGTAAATAGCCTAAACGCTGACGCAATGCTTGTGGGTCTTTAAACACATCAATGCCATCAAAAGTAATAGAGCCCTGATCAGCTGACTGCAATGTAGAAATAGTTCGCATTAACGACGATTTACCCGCACCATTTGGCCCAAGTAATCCGAACATACCTTTACCAATTGATAAATCAACACCTTGAAGTGCATGTACGCCGTTGTCGTAGGTTTTTGATAACCCTGTTATTGATAGCATTTTTTACTTCCTTGAATTGTAAGTATTATTTTTATGCTGCTTTATACCACATTAAAAACAGGAACATAAGTTAGTAACTAGTTAACTTTGTAACAATAAATAAACAGAAATTCATTCTAATAACACTTGCTTAGAAATGAGCCTCTCGGTATAAAAACAAAACACTCTAAAAATAAGAAGCGAACAGCCATGCAAGATCACAAAAGCCAACCATTAACCGATTTTATAGAATACCCGCCAGAGGCAATGCTCTCGCGCGCAAAGGAGTTTTTACAAACGAGCCAGCGCCGTCATAGTATTCGCAGCTTTAGTAACCGCCAGGTGCCAAAAGAAATCATCGAAACCTGCATTAAAGCAGCAGGTACAGCACCTAGTGGTGCAAACCATCAGCCTTGGCATTTTGTAGCCATTAATAGTAGTGATGTTAAAAAGCAAATACGAGAGGCCGCTGAAAAACTAGAGCGCTCTTTTTATGAAGGTCGCGCAGGCGAAGAATGGCTTGATGCATTGAAACCATTAGGTACCGATGCTAATAAACCCTATTTAGAGCACGCACCATGGTTGATTGCAGTGTTTAGTCAAAAAAAGGGGGGTGTAAATACGGACGATAAAAACACTAATTACTATGTACATGAATCGGTAGGGCTGGCCACTGGTTTTTTAATTCAAGCACTACACCGAGCAGGCCTTGCAACCCTGACCCACACCCCAAAACCAATGAGCTTTTTAACCGATATTTGTGGCCGTGATAAAGACAACGAACGTCCTTATATGCTATTAATTGCAGGCTACCCCGATGAGCATGCAACGGTGCCTCTGCATGCACTTGATAAAAAATCGCTGGATGAAATAGCCACATTTATTTAACCCGAACTCTGGTTATTTAGTTATTGGTTGATAATCCACTGCTATTTTATCGCCAGCTTTAAGGCCCGTAATAACATGTTGCTGATTATCAAACTGCTCACCTAAGCGTACAAAGCGACGCTCAATTTTGTCAGCGCTAATGACATACATCATACTGAGCTGTCCAAAATCATGTATCCAACGAGGATCTACCAGTACACCTTGGGTGCTTTTAAACGGTAAATGCAATTGTGCATATAACCCAGGGATCATCCCTGGCTGTGGTTCAATTTCTAGTCGTATAAGTAAGCTACGTGCAGCGTTATCAACAACAGGTATAATTTCACTGATATTGGCAGCTGTTGTCATATCGAGCGAAGGCAAACTCACGTTTAAACGATCGCCTAATTTAAGCTTTACTGCTTGTTGCTCTCGTACATTAAAGGCAAGTTGAAGTTGCTTTGGATTGTAAAGCGTTAACAACGGTATACTAGGTGTGGCTGTATCGCCAGGTTCGGCTAAACGCTCAACAACGACACCAGATATAGGGGCTTTAATTTGCGTGTAGTTAAGTGATACTTGCGCCTGGGCTTGCTGCTGTTTTGCTCCAGCTAAGTTGGCAGTTAAGTTATCAAATTTTGCTTTAGCATCATCAAATTCACTCACTGGTACTAACCCTTTTGCCTGTAAGTCAGTTACTCTAATAAGTTGCTTTTTAGCTTGGTTTAATGAGGCTTGCACCGCATTAATATTTGCCTCACTTTGTGCCAGCATCGCTTTAAAGTCATCTTGCTTTAGGGTGATCAATAAGTCACCTTGACTAACCTTATCACCGGCGCGCACTTTAAATTGCTTTACTTGTGCCATTACATTTGACGAAATTTGGGTGTTTTGTTTCGCAATTACACTCCCTGGTACATACTCTGTTCGCGAAATAGTTTGCAGCTCAACAGTGACCACCTCACCTTGATATTGAGTAACTGGAATCTCTTTTAACCCTGCAGATTGTTTATCACTAAAGCTGCCGGCCATGTATAGCACAGCTACAATAACCACAACCAATGCACTGATTGCGCCTAAAACTTTTGATTTACCCTGCATGTGCTTCTTCCTCTGGGTTTGTAAACACTAAATAGTAAACAAGCGGTACAACAAATAACGAAAATACGGTAGACGCCACGATGCCAAAAATAATTGCTATGGCTAATCCGCTAAATACTGGGTCAAGTGTGATCACTAAGTTACCTAACAAAGTAGTTCCGGCGGTTAATAATACTGGCCGCATTCGTACCGCCCCTGCAGCAATAAGTGCCTCTTTTATTGCCATCCCCTGAGCTCGTGCTTGGTTAATAAATTCGACTAAAATAAGTGAGTTACGAACGACAATACCTGCTAAGGCAATCATGCCTATCATCGCAGTCGCGGTAAATAATACCGGCTCAGGAGCCCCCGCTATGGTGCGTTCACCAAATTGATTGAGTAACCAAAACCCAGGCATAATACCAATCACAGTTAATGGAATAGCCGACATGATAATCAGCGATAAACTCGCCGACTGTGTTTGTACCCGTAAAATAATAAATATAGCACTGAGCGCAAAGGCAAAAGCAATGCCCATATCCCTGAACACATCAATAGTGATACGCCACTCACCTTCACCACTAAAGTTAACATCAGTTCCTTGCGGTAATTGCCATGGCGCGGTTCCACCATTATTAAAAAAGTGCCGTGTTAACCACGCCTTTTTTTCAAATCCTTCATTGCGTGCGTTCAAATCGGCATTTACATCCGCAATAACCTCTGCAGGCGTGCGTCCATTTAGTTCGGCCATCACATAAATAACGTCACGCTGATCTTTACGCATTAGTGTGTCGGCCACGTTTAATGGTTTAAACTCTCCCAGCTCTGAAAGCGACACTAAAGGTCTGGGGGCACTTGTTATACCTAACTCATTACTGGTTTTAGCTAAGTCCCTATCCCCTCTTACTTGCAGTGTAAGTAATTGTGAAAGCTGATTACGCTCGCTATAAGGCAATTGTAATTGTATTGGAACTGGCTGAGTTTCACCGCTTACGTACAACACTCCAACCTGTTGCCCCTGCGAAGCAATACTGAGTGTTTGTGCAATATTTTGGGTAGCAATAGCACTGAGCGCAGCCTTGTTTTTATCTGTAATAAAGCGCTGTAATGGCGCAGGAGCAACCAAAGAGGTATCAACCTCAACAACATGAGGCTCTTGGCGTAAACGTGCTGCAACATGTTGAGCAGCCTGCCTATGGGATTGCTTATCAATAAAGGAATCACGATACACTTCAGCAACTAAAGTACTCAACACCGGTGGCCCAGGTGGTACCTCTACCACTTTAATAACAGTGCCATTTTTTGCTAAAGGAGCAAGTTGTTCGCGTAGCCGCATAACCACCCCATGTGATTGATGCTCTCGTGCTGATTTATCCACCAGCAATACTCTGAGTTCTGCTAAGTTAGTGGCTTCACGGCGATAATAACCACGCACCATGCCATTAAAATCCATACTAGAAGGCTGCCCAATATATGCGGCTATTTCACTGACTTCATTTAACTGCCATGTGAGGGTTTGAATCTGCTTAGTAAATGCAGCCGTGCTCTCTAGACTAGTACCCTCTGGCATATCTATAAGTACTTGCAGCTCATTTTTATTATCAAAAGGCAGGAGTTTTAATGGTACCAAGCGCATCACGGGTAACATGGCGCTGATAATAAACAATCCTAACGTTATCCATAGCACCCATTTAGCTCGCCCTTTTGAGGCCAATAATGGACTGAGTAATCGTTGGTATAAACCCGCTTTAGGCTCAAGCTCAGGTTGTTCTAAGGTGTTTGGTTTAAGCAATTTCATTGCCAGCCAAGGGGTGACAAAAAATGCTACCAAAGTAGATACCATGACACTAATGGGCACGTTAAACGCCATAGGTGCCATGTATGGCCCCATCATGCCGGTAATAAACGCCAGTGGAATAAACGCCACCATAATAGTCAATGTCGACATAAGCAAAGCATTTCGAATTTCGCTCATTGCGCCAACAACATTTTGTTTTTTATCGCCTTTGTTATTTATAAAGCGACTAATATTATCAATACCCGTGATTGGGTCGTCTACCAGTAAGCCTAATGATAAAATAAGCGCAAATAAGGTCACCCGATTAATGGTGTAACCAAATGCAAAATCTAATGAGAGTGTAATGCCATAACAAATAGGAACCGCCAGCCCAACCACTACGGCAGGACGCCAACCTAAAAACACGCCAACAAATATCACCACAGTAAACACTGCAAACACTAAACTTGATGTGAGGTTATTTACTTTTTCATTCGCAGTTTGACCATAATCTCTGAGCACTGTATGGCTAACTTCTGGTGGCAGTAAAGTATTTGCAAGTTCATTCATCATGGTATGAACATCATTTGCAACAGCAACCGCATTAGTCCCTACTTGCTTAGCTACGCTTAAAGTAACCATAGGCAACTGCTGCTGATCAGTTGATTGCGCTAACCATTGGTAATGCTCAGTTTCACTAGGGCCATCGCTGACTGTTGCAATGTCCATCAAGTAAACACTTTTACCATTAACCACATTAACAACTAATTGCTCTACCGCTGATTGTGTTCTTAGTACATCACCTGCCTGAATAGCAATTTTCTGCTGATTATCAACCACACTCCCTACCTGAGTGAGTTGGTTTGATACATTTAATGCGTAAAAAACATCGTTTACCGTGGTTTGATGGGCAGCCAGTGCGCTGGCATTTAAATTGATGGTAAGAGTCCGCGTACGCCCCGAAATTACTTTAACTTCACTGGTATGCTCAATGCGTTGTAAACTATTAGCAATTTCGTTGGCAAAACGAGTTAGTTCATAATCACCATAGAGTTGCGGGTCTTTACTGTAGAGGCCTAACATCACAATAGGCACGTCATCTACTTCTATAGGGCGAATTTGCCAGCTTTTGATCACCGATGCCATTGTATGCTGATAACTATTTAGTTTTGCATAGGTATCTAAAATTGCTTGTTCGCGGTTGTGTCCTACTTCAAAACGCAGCGTAACCACTGTACTGTTAGTTTGTGTGGTTGAGTAAATATGCTCAACTCCCACCAACTGGGCCAGTAACTTTTCGAGCGGTTGAGTTACTAACCTAGCGACTTCAGGCGCCTCAACGTTAGGTGCAGATACATAAATATCGAGCATGGGCACAGTAATTTGTGGCTCTTCTTCTCGAGGTGTCTGTTTTAGTGCAAATACCCCAAGTAACAAAGACATCACAAAAATAATAATCGGAATGCGACCACTTAAACTACTTTTTACCGCATTGTCTATTAAGCTCATCGCACTTAGCCCTTACAGAATAACCCATACAAGGTACCAAGCAGAACGACTGCATTTTCATCAATGACACGATAATAAATTGTTTGGCTCTCGCGGCGCGTAGCCACAATGTTTGCTTTACGCAACGCTGCTAAGTGCTGAGATAACGCAGACTGCGCTAATGGCACGGCTTCATTGAGCTGAGATACGCTCATTTCTGAATCTTGCAAAGAACATAAAATCATCAAGCGATTTTTATTGGCTAAAATTTTTAATAGCTGCTCGGCTTGTTCTACATTGCCGGCCATGGCAGTAAAGTCAATATTCATACTATGCTCTTATTCTAAAATAGAGTCTGAGTATAAGACGTTAGATTAGAAAAGTCTAATATTAGATTTTACTAATATAGATAAACCTAATATAGTGACTGTACTGAACTAAATAACTGGCCTACTATAATGAAGCTAAATAACGCACTCAGACTAATCGCTGGCATAATGATTATTGTGTCACTTTTATTGCAAACTTATCACGATCCTAAGTGGATTTACTTTACAGCTTTTATCGCTGTAAATTTAATTCAATCAGCTTTTACTAGCTGGTGCCCAATGATCACTCTATTACGCAAACTTGGCTTTAAGGAATAAACACCATGCTCACACCTATTCCAGATTTACTAAAAATAATTACTCCTAATCAGCGCCGTATTAATGCCGAACAAGCAAAGAAAGAGCTTGAGCAAAATAAAGGATTGTTGATTGATGTACGAGAACCCGCTGAACATGCCACCAAAGCAGCTATAGGCGCTATAAACATTCCTCGCGGGCTACTTGAAATGAAGCTCATGGAAATAGAAAAAGACGCAGCCCGTCCTATTTATTTACATTGCGCTAGTGGTGCGCGTGCAACATTAAGTGCTGAAGCGCTGACCCGAGTAGGCTACGAAAACGTGACAGTTATTATTTGTAAAGCTGAGCAAATTTGCCAAGTATTTTAATATAACTGGCATCACAACTTCATATAAAAGTCATACTGGTCGGATAAGCTCGTACTTTTGAATTAACGGTACAGAGTAATGACGTTTACACGAAGAAGTTTTTTAAAGGCCTCGGCGGCAGGATTTGGTGTTGCTGTTATATCATTAGGGTTAACAGGTTGTCGGTTTGACGACGATGATGATTTCATTGAGATTAGCTTTGATCATGGCGTTGCCAGTGGCGATCCGCTAGCAGATAGCCTAATTTTATGGACTCGTGTAACACCAAAAGATCCAGCTACCAGCAGCATTAAAGTGCAATGGCAAGCCGCGACAGACGAAGACTTTAGTGCGATTAGTCACGATGGCGAAGCTTATATAAGTGCAGCCACAGACTTTACCCTTAAAGTGGACTTACAAGGTCTAGACGCTAATACCAATTACTACTACCGCTTTATTTCTAATGGCAAAACCTCCCCTATTGGCTCAGGTAAAACATTACCAACAGGCAATATTGATAAAGTAAAGCTGGCCGTTGTGTCGTGCGCTAATTATCCTGCTGGCTTTTTTCATGTTTATGGTGAAATAGCAAAGCAACCTGACTTAGATGCGGTACTCCATTTAGGCGATTACATATACGAATATGGAAATAATGGCTACGCTACTGAAGACGCAAGTAGCTTAGGTCGTTTACTACCTGAAGATAACAGCAATGAAATTATTAGCTTAACTGACTATCGTAAACGCTATGCCCACTACCGCACCGATAGCAACTTACAAGCAGCTCACAGCAATTGCGCCTTTATAACAGTATGGGACGACCATGAGGTTACTAATGACACTTGGCGTGAAGGTGCAGAAAACCATAATGACGGTGAAGGTGAATTTAGCGCGCGTAAACTACATGCCCTACAAGCCTACTTTGAATGGATGCCTATTCGCAATGTTGCCGATAAAGAGCGTATTTATCGCCGTTTTGAATTCGGTGATTTAATCTCTCTTTATATGCTCGACACCCGCGTACTCGCTCGTGATGAACAATTAAGCTACGGTGATTTTGATTTAACCAGCGCACAAGGGCAAAGCGATTTTGTTAGTGCTGTTAGTTCGCCCACACGCGCATTACTCGGTAGTGAACAACTAACCTGGCTCACCGATGGTATGACAACCTCAAGTTCAAAATGGCAAGTACTTGGCCAACAAGTGTTAATGACCAAGATGCACCTGCCGTTTGAAGTACTACAGCTTTTAGTGAGCCTGCAGGTAAGCCAAGCAAATGGTGCTGACACTGGCTCCCTGCTTGCTCAAGCATCAGCATTATTTGCTGAGCTGGCACAAATTAAAGGCCGTATTCTAGCTGGTGATCCAACAGTAACTGATGCAGAGCGTGCGCGTGTTGATACCACCGCACCTTACAATTTAGATGCCTGGGACGGCTATGCTTATGAGCGTGAAGTACTACTTGGTACAGCTATAGCTGCGCAAAAAAACTTAGTGGTGCTAGCCGGCGATACTCATAATGCGTGGGCAGGACAATTAAAAACTGACGCGAGCAACCCAATAGCCGCATCACAAAATGCGGGGGTTGAGTTTGCTACCTCTTCAGTGTCTTCGCCAGGGCTTGAAGAGTACTTAGCACTAAATACACAGGGCCCTGAAGTTACAGCACAAATGGAGCAAGTTCTTGCTTTACTTGTAAACGACTTAGCTTATAGCAATTTAGTCGACCGAGGTTACTTAACAGTGACCTTCAATCAAGAACAAGCAAGCGCTAAGTGGAATTATGTGAACAGCATAAAAACAGCCTCTTACGAAATGCAAACCGAGCGTAGTAAAGAATTACGTATGCTAGCAGGTCAGCCTATAATACAAGGGTAAAGTCTCAATAAGGTATCTAGGAGCTAGGGAAAAGGTTCTAGGTGAAAGATTAAAACAGTCCGGTGGTCAGCTGATCGCCGGACCGTTTACAATACGGCTTTAATCATTGGTAATTTCTTTCATATTCTTAGTATGACTATTCCTCTCAAAGCGCATGAATAAAACATGAGCGAGACTTGATAACACGATCAATACTATGCCTGCGACACCCAATAAAGTTTGAGTTTGCTGAAGAAAAATATAGCCCAAAATACTAGAAAATAGAATTTGTGCATATTCAAGCGGCATTAGCTTAGATAAATCACTTTTATTAAAAGCAAAAAAACGTGCTGCAAGTTTAGTAACAAGAAGCCCACCGTATAACATAATTAATAGAACACTAGTTGTATCTAAAGGTTTCCATACAAAAATAGCTACTGGTAATAGAATAACCGCCGAATAGAGAGGAGCAAAAACCATTTGAGGCACAACTTTCTCTGCATTGCCTATTTTTTTTAAGTTAATATTATAAATGACTAAAATAGCTACCGCTGACAGCGTAAAAATCAATCCTAGATAGAGATTTTGCTGCGTTACTTGGCTCGCCATTAGTTTTGGAGAAAGCAGCATCATCACTCCAGCTAAATTCAAAATAATAGCGATATAGACATAAGCTTTTGGTTTTTCTCTAAAGATAAACACCGACAGAATGGACGTTATAAGTGGCACAAAAAAGTTAATCGCGGTCACTTCCGCTAAACTTAAATATTGCAGAGCATAAAACAAGCATATTGTTGAACTAACACCAAGCAACCCTCTAAATATATGTAACTTCATTTGTTGGGGTTTGATATTTTCCCATTTACCTTTTGAGAATAATGCAATTGCCGCAAAAGCAGCCATAACATTAACTAAAAAGACAACTTGGAATGGGCTGATAGATTTACCTAAAAAACCACCGATTAGTAACATTACACTTAAGATAAATGAATCTGACAACATCCAAATTACTGCGGTTGACTCTTTACTAGCCATTTAACTTCTCTCCATGTATTTGTGTAGCACAGTTATATGCTACAAAATTGCGCCCCATTAGAATTCATCACCTTTGAATCCTATAAAGAGTGTATCCTTTTTAGATAAAACCACCTTAAATTACACCTGCATTAGGTACGTTGCAAAGGATTTAGAGATAATTGAATCTAGTAGCATAAGTCACTTTGGAGGGGTTAAAACAACAGGAACCAATGATAGTTAATGTAATAGCCTTGGATTATCGAATGTAAACTTAAGCCCCCTGTTTAGTGAACACATTGGCATAACAATGTATCCCCCTCTATCAGACTGATGGTCGCGGATACTCGCACACTGCAATATACCAATTGCCAGCTACATGCTCGTACTTGCCATAATCTTTAGTACCGTTACCAAGCACACATAAACCGATTTTCTCCGGGTTCCCAAAAACAAAATATCCCTCTTGTTGCCTATCCTGGTATGAAAAAGTAAATGCTTTTCTAATTAACCAAACACTCCGAAAATATTGAATCCATAGAACATCTATATTCTTACTCAGTAAGCTCATCCAAACTTGAATCAGTCACCTTCACGAATTCTTTACTGCCTTTTTTTATTATTAGTTTATGTGGTAAACGTTCACTACTTTTATCATCAACCCATTGTATAGCTTGAAGCTCCCTTTGCTCTGCAAACAAAATAACATGCTCAAAATTATCCGCGTGCTTTTTGAGAAACTCTTTAGCTTTTGACGCGGGGTTATTAAATATAAAAAATGATAAGCTAACTATGAAAGTGGCCAAAAGCACCGTAAATAAGACTTTAAACTTTGACATTAGAGCCTCCCAGTGAAGTTACTTAACAAATTCCACTCCACGTAAGAGATTAAAATTGAACAAGATTTATAATATTCAACTATTTTCTCTCGTCCAGTAGCGCGACCATCATCTGCTCAATGTTTTTCACGCTGTAAGTGAGTGCGCGAAGTAATTCGACTTGGCTTGGTGGCTCGTCTTGTTTTGCTTGAACGGGTTGTTCTGCAGTAAGGTTATCTTTTTGAGTTAAAATGGCTTCACGAAATTCACTGGCATCAACTACCCCAAGTAACGATACCAACGCACCATGCCCCGACTGCCCTGCTGTTTCAAAACTTAACCGGTATAAGCCAAACATGCGCATTAGCGGCCCCTGACTCAACCCGACATCGGTGATTTTTTCTAGTGGAATCGATTTTTCTTCTTTAAATAAAATACCGCGCTTCACCACTAGCTTGCGCTCTAGTAAATCGGCCGACATAGCGGCTAATACTCGACTTGCGACTAGCCACACTAAAAGTAATACAACGGGTAAAAGCACAATAGTTACAACTGGAAAAAGGCTAAATATTGCAGCTAAACACATCCAGTACTGTTTGACTTTGCTATCAAAAGTAGCACTTTTTAAAATTATATTAGACATCGTTTTATCACTTTTAAATTATAGTTTTTTAAGTTACATTAATTACCAACTGTACGCAATTCAATCACTTTGATAGTTAAAATCCAATAACCACTTTAATTGCCAGCGCAATAAATACCGCACCTAACAGCCTATCTAACCAGATATTTTGCTTAGTAAAACCAAAGCGCTTTTTAGACACCTCAGTAAGTAGAGCCACCAGTAGATACCAGCCAGTATCAATGACAAAAACCGTTAAGCACATAATAACGCCAATATTTAAAGTAAGGTTCTCTGGGTCGATAAATTGTGAAAATAACGCCAAAAAGAAAATTGCTAGTTTGGGGTTTAAAAATGCAATGGCAAAGCCATCTTGTAACGCCTTAGAGCTGCTCACTTCGCTTTGCTGAATGTTTAGCTCGCTGTCGTTGGGCTTTGAAAATAGTATTTTCAAACCTAAATATGCTAAATAGGCTGCCCCTAAATACACTAAAAATTGGTACACAGTAGGAAATTGCAACATCAATGCGCCTAACCCCAACAATGAAGCCGCTGCATATAATCCCACTCCAAAACCATGGCTTAACGCTGCCAGCATGCCATTTTTCATGCCACCGCTTAAGCTATGCTTTAATACCACAGCTAAACTGGGCCCGGGCGACATTGCGCCCATCATGCACACCAATGCTAAGCTCAACCATAATGATAACGCCATTAGTAACCCTTATATTTCTTCATTTTCAATAAGTAATGTATAACCATGCACTTGCCCATAAAAGCCTGTTAATGGCACTGCGTTTATTACTTTCCAACCGTCTTGGTTTAATTCCTGTATGCGATCATTTAGTGCGACTATATCTACCCCACCCAAAAAACGAGCCTTTCTGAATTCGATTACTTTTTGCATTATAAATACCTGCTTTATAGGCTGTATTCAAAATCATAATGGTGAATACCTTGCTCTATGCGTATCGCCATACTGCCTGTTAATCCTGCGAGCTCATCAGTGCCTGAGTCGGGCACCACTTTTAAAATTAAGCTGTCTTGGCCTTTGTCCATAGTACCAAAATGCTGCAGTACAAAACTGCCTTTCTTGCCCTCAAGCTCGCCCATCACTTGCTCTATTGCAACATAACCAGCACTACCTTGGGTGGGAGTCATGGCGCTAAGCATTTCGCCTTGGCTAGTTGCCGTTAAGCTGCCAGTAAATTGTTTATCAATCGACATCCGACCTAAATTAACGCCTTGCTGTCCATGTGCATACCCTTCTATAGGCGCTAATGTAACGGTAAACTCGCCTGTTATCTGTTTAGCTGTCATAATTTTTCCCTATTGATGATTTTTAATACTATTGATTTTTAATCTATTGATGCCATATCTATACCTTAATCATCAATAAGAATCTACTATGCCTACAGACAAGCCTGCTTCAGATAAAGCCGCCTTTAGCGCTTTATTCCCTATATTCAATTTTATTAAGCCTTATAAATGGGTGGTTTTAGGGGCTCTAGTAGCATTACTTGCCACCGCAGGGGTTAATTTATCGCTAGGCCAAGGCGTTAAGTTTGTGATTGATCATGGCTTTATTGCCGGCTCGCAAGCGCAATTACAACAAGCTGTTTTGGTATTAATTGGCTTGATCAGTTTATTGGCAGTGGGTACATTCAGCCGATTTTATTTAATGTCGTGGATTGGCGAGCGAGTCAGTAATGACATTAGAAAAGCTGTATTCAATCGTATTGTTACCTTGCATCCGAGTTACTTTGAAGAAAATCGCAGCGGCGAGCTGATGTCGCGACTCACCACCGACACCACATTACTACAATCTATTATCGGCTCATCATTCTCTATGGCGCTGCGAAGTGCGTTGATGTTAGTCGGTGGCTTAATTATGCTGCTTGTTACTAATTTAAAGCTTACCTTGGTCGTTGTGGCCTGCGTCCCTTTAGTACTGGTGCCTATGTTGGTTTTTGGAAAAAAAGTACGCAAACTAGCAAGCTCCAGCCAAGATGCGATTGCAGATATCAGCACCTACGCGGGTGAGATCATTCAAAATATAAAAGTGGTACAGAGTTATAGCCATGAACAGCAAGAGCAATCTGCTTTTGCTAATGAAACTGAAAAGGCCTTTAACGTTGCCAAAAGCCGCATTAAACAACGTTCGTTTTTAATTGCAGCAGTTATTTTTCTTACCTTTAGCGCTATTAGTGCCATGCTCTGGGTAGGCGGTAGTGATGTGCTCGCAGGCACTATGACGGGCGGTGAACTTGGCGCGTTTGTATTTTATGCCATTATGGTGGCCATGTCGGTAGCAACCGTTGCTGAGGTTTATGGTGAACTACAACGCGCCGCAGGGGCCGCTGCCCGACTGCTTGAACTGCTCGCCGTTAAAAGTAAAATACAAAACCCCGAAATTCCACAAGATGATCAGTTACATGCAACAACAAGCAACAGTGCAATTTCACTTGAAGGTATTAGTTTTAATTACCCTTCTCGCCCAGATGTAAGCGCATTAAATAATATCAGCTTAAATATTGAAACAGGTAAAACCGTGGCTATTGTTGGCCCTTCAGGTGCCGGTAAAACCACCTTGTTTGAACTGTTACAGCGTTTTTATGACCCTGCCAGCGGAGCGATTAAGTTTCATAATATAAATATTAAACAGTTGTCATTAAATACCTTGCGTAACAAAATGGGGATGGTGGCACAAAACCCGATTTTATTTAGCTCTGATGTTATGCATAACATTCGCTATGGAAACCCAAGCGCCAGTGACGAGCAAGTTTATACGGCCGCCAAACATGCCCATGCTGATGAATTTATAAAACAGTTACCACAAGGCTATAACAGCTTCTTAGGTGAACAAGGTGTAAGGCTATCGGGTGGGCAAAAGCAGCGCATTGTTCTTGCTCGCGCCATTTTAAAAGACCCAGAAATACTGCTACTTGATGAGGCTACCAGCGCGCTTGATGCGCAAAGCGAGCATCATGTTCAGGCCGCACTTGAACACTTAATGCAAAATAGAACAACGCTGATTATTGCCCATAGACTGGCCACGGTAAAACATGCCGATATGATTGTGGTAATGGAAAATGGCGAAATAAAAGCTACAGGCACTCATCAGCAATTAATGGCAAGTAACCCTTTGTATCAAAAACTATGTGAATTACAGTTTAATTTAGATTGATTGCATTTTAGTTGCTACTTCTTTTTAAGCCATTTATTCATTGCGGTATCGTAAGCCTCAGTTAGCTTAGTTTTATCGCACTTTACACCAGCTATGTAACTTTCGGGCAAGTCATTTTTTGGCATAACCCCTGCACCAACGGATACCTTTCTAAAACAGCTATCACCTCGTCGATAAGTGGTAAATTGCATATTTTGCTGCTCTATTTTTAATAGTGGCTTTACCTTGCCTGGATGCTCTTTTGAAACTGTAATACGCTTTTTCTGAGGGTCACTCTTTGCAGTATCAGAATAGCCAGTTTGTTGCTGTAAAATACTGTTGAGTCCTTTGTTTAAATCGATCTTTTTATAAGGCTTTAAAATTACAGGCTGAGTATTTTTCGTGATGGTATTTAGCGGCTTAGTCGTTTTCTCTGTTTTTTTATAATTAATATTTAGTGGTTTTGATTGGGTTGCATTAATAAGCTCAATAGATTTAATCTCTGTATTTTTATTTGTATGAGCGCGTTGTTGAGGGACTTGTTGTGTTGCTTTAATTTTAGCTGGCACACTTACCATATAAGCTTTAATTGGGGTTGATTGCGGTGGTTTTATGTCAGGTGCTTTTAATGTGGCAACAAAAAGCAAAACTAATCCGTGTAAACATATTGATAAAATAATTGCCGTGCGCCACGCTGCCATAAATATGTCCTTATCGAAGAACTATTTGTGACAGCTAACGCAGGCAAAAGTGCCATTAAAATATACAAAACCACGCATTTGCGCGGTTTTAGCTATTAACCTTGTGTATTAGGCACTATTTGAATTTCGACGCGGCGGTTTTGCGCGCGACCATTCGCGGTATCGTTAGTGGCAATTGGGCGTGATTCACCAAAGCCGCTCGTGCTTACTCGTGCAGCCATAATTTGTTGGTTTACCAAGTAATTTTTTACACTTTGTGCACGCTGCTCTGAAAGAGTCATGTTGTAACTATCTTTGCCCGTGCTGTCGGTGTGACCTTCAACACTTAAGTAGGTTTTTTCGTATTTATTCATTACACTTGCTATCGCATTTAGAGTGTCATGAAAGCCCGATGAAATATAAGATTGATCAGTCGCAAACGTAATATTAGAGGGCATCACTAAGCGTAAGTTATCACCTTCACGTACCACTTCAACTCCCGAACCTGCTAGTTCATCACGAAAAGCAGCTTCTTGTTTATCCATGTAATCACCTACAGCTGCACCCGCTAACGCACCAATAGCTGCACCAATAAAAATACGTTTATCTTTGTGGTTACCTGTAGCTTTACCTAGAATTCCCCCTGCTGCAGCACCAATAGCGGCGCCTTTACCCGTGTTATTCATTTCACAGCCAGAAAGTAATACGGCTACGACAGTGACACTTAAAAGTGATTTGGTTAACATCATGGTAATTTCCTATTCATTTAGAATTTATTATTGCAATTATGCAAACATTTGTATGAACCAAAAATGAAGAGTAACGTAAAACACGTATTATTACTTACTTCATACGGACTAATGATAGCGTTTCATAAAAATGTCATACTTATTTGTGACACTTTAATGATTTATCAAAAAGGCGATGGCCACTATGTTAATTGCGATTTTTAGGCAGTTTTTTTTGCTTGGCTGCATGAGTTTTGGCGGCCCTGCCGCCCATTTAGGTTACTTTAAACATCACTTTGTTGATTCGCTGCGCTGGTTAAGTATCAGTCGCTATTCACAGCTAATAAGCCTCAGCCAAGCTCTGCCTGGCCCTGGCTCTAGTCAGGTTAGCTTTGCAATTGGAGTAGAGCGTGCAGGTGTAATCGGTGGCATCACCGCATTTATTGGTTTTACCTTGCCTTCTTTTTTAATAATGACACTGCTTGCTATTAGTGCTCACCAATTTGACGCCGTTTATTTTGCTGTGATCACCGGATTGAAGCTCTTTGCTGTAGTGATTGTTGCCGATGCGACCCTTAGTATGGCCAAAAGCTTTTGCAGCAACCTAATCCTTAAGCTAATTGCAGTTATAAGCACCCTAGCTCTTGTTCTACTGCCGATGTTAGGTACACAAATTATTATTTTACTGATTGCGGCCGCAGTCGGCGCTATCTGGCCACTCTTAAAATTAAGTGATTTATCACAGCAAACTAGCAGTGAACAGGGGAAAGTTAACTGGGTTGCACTTAGTTTATTTGCGCTACTGCTTGGAGTTAGCTTTATTCCAATAGGGCAAGAATTTGCGTTATTTGCGCCTTTTTACCAAGCTGGTGCTATGGTATTTGGTGGAGGGCATGTTGTGTTGCCAGTACTTCAAGCGGGTGTGCCAACGTTAAGTGATGATCAATTTTTAACGGCTTACGCCAGTGCTCAGGCTATACCTGGGCCTATGTTTACAATAGCCACCTACTTAGGCGCGCAGCTAAATACCGAGCAGCCAATAATGGGCGCAATCATAGCTACATTATTGATATTTACCCCAGGGTTTTTACTGATGTTGGCATTTCAGAAAAGCTGGATTAATTTAGCCAGTAATCCCCGCTTTGCCAGCTCAATTGCCGCGCTTAATGCCGCCGTGGTTGGTTTTTTAGCTGCAGCATTGTATTCGCCCATTTGGACTTCAGCTATTAATAGTGTGTGGCATATTGCATTAGTGATTGCTGCATTTGCGTGGCTACGTATGAAAAAGCCACCTATTTGGTGGCTATTATTGCTCTTTATTGGTGTTGGCCTTGGACAGCATTATTGGGCACTTTAATACTAGGTTTGCCCGCCATATTCACCCCGTCTGCTGGGCTTAACTGCCCACTGACACTTTGATAAGCGCGCAGTCCAAACACCGGTAATACGGCCAGTAAATGATCCATAATTTCAGCTTGTAAATGCTCGTACGATATCCAACGTTTGTCTTCACTAAAGCAGTAAAACTCAATCGGTAAGCCATGGTTAAGCGGTTGTAGTTCACGCACCATGAGTGTGAGCGAGGTATTGATTTTACTGTGTTGCTTTAAGTAACCCTCTGCATAGCGACGAAATAACCCTAAGTTCGACACAGGATCGGGAAGTGTGCCTAGTCGAATATATTCTTGCAGTGGTATTGCCGCTTCTATTTGCGCTTTAAAATCATCATCAACTAAAAAGATGCTGTTCATATCAATATTTAAAGAACGTTTAATACGTCGCCCACCAGATTCTTGCATACCGCGCCAATTTTTAAATGAACCGGCCACCAGCATATAAGTGGGTATAGTCGTTATGGTGTTGTCCCAGTTACGCACTTTTACAGTATTAAGTCCTAAATCAATTACTTCGCCATCGGCGCCGTAGTTATCTACTTGGATCCAATCTCCATAGGTCACTAAGCGGTTGGCAGCAATTTGAATGCTGGCGACAAAACCTAATATGGTGTCTTTAAATACTAATAAAGTAACAGCGGCGATCGCACCAAAACCAGAAAGAATATAAGTCGGCGATTTTTCAAGCACAATACTAACAATTAATATTGAACACACAATAAAGGTGATCAGCTTCACTACTTGAATTAGCCCTTGAATAGGCACTTCGCGGGCAAAGTCTAGTTGGTTATAAATAGCGCCAGCAATGCTCACTATGCTGCTAATAATAAAACCTATATAAATAATTAATAATGCTTGGCCAATGGTTTTAAGGATCTCTTGGGCAATTTCATTAACGGGGTAAACACTATCAAATGTGGCTAAAAAAAGCACACAACATAGCAAACAGGCAATTCGTTTATTGAGTTTGGTCAACATAGGTGACAATGAACCAATACGCTCAGGCGAGAGTTTAGTCACCACCTTTTGAATACCCGGTAACATTAAGCGACGCGTAAATAAGTAAACAAATAATAAAGAAAGAATGCCAATGGATGAGGCCGTGATTGCACTGAGAAAAAAAGCATCGGGGACTTTTTCAAACCAAGGAGTAATTAGCTCCTGTAGGTGTGTTTTGGTCATGGTATTTCAATTTCCTTACTGGGAGTTAATTCAGTACTAATTTGCTGAATATGAATAGCGCTTAATTGCTTATCTTTTTTTGTCCATAAATTATTTAAATATTGCTGAAACTCGGCTCTAAACGCGTGATCTGTTTGGTAACTGCCAATCATCTGTGTATTTATTGGCATCACCTCAATTGTAATATTAATAGACTCTAGTTCGCCTTTTAAAATATTACGACACACATGATCTGACTTGCCGCTATACACTAAACTAGTGTTAAGCATAGCGTCAAATTGCTCGTTTAAAACTTCTAAGGCAAAAGCAGTTCCACCAGCCTTAGGCTTTAATAAATGCTGAAAAGGACTTTGTTGATGCTTATGCTTTTGCGCTGTAAAACGCGTACCTTCTACAAAGTTCACTATGGTTGTAGGGTGATGACGAAAATTACGGCAACTACGCTTAGTACGCTCGACATCTAGGCCTTTTAAATTCGGATTTTTTGCCAATTGCGCTTTGCTCACCCGTTTCATAAAGGGCATACCCATTGCCCACGCACCAGTGCCTATAAATGGCACGTATTTAAGCTCATCTTTTAAAAAAAACTTAGGAGCTGGTAATGCATTTAACGAGCTTAATACCGCAATATCAAGCCAGCTAATATGATTACTAATTAGCAAATACCAGCTATTAGCATTTACCTCCCCACTAATATTAACTTTAATATCATTACAGCCTAGCCAAAGCCCTAAGCGGTTACCTTTACACCACCCCTTGTACGCACCGTGTAATAATTTACTTACTACGGGTATGGGCAAAACCAATTTAATTAACCCAAGGGTAAGCACTAATGCGCCAAATATTATTAAATTAGCAAATAAAACACAGCCAACAATTAAGCCATTTAACCAATTAGGTAACCATTTTTTTAGCATAACTGTCAGCTCATTTTGTTATTTTTGTTTTAAATTAACGAGCGTCTGGTTTTTTTCTTCCCACACGCGATTTAATTCACTTTGAAAACGTACTCTAAAGTCAGGATCATTAGTGTAATCACCAATTAAGTCATCACTAACGCCTTTTACTTCAACATGTACATCAATGTGTTTTACTTTACCGGCTGCAAAATCCATAAAAGTAGGAATGCCCTCAGGGTAATGAATAGTGACATTTACCACCTTAGAAATTTGCTCACCCATAGCTTGCATTACAAACGCCACACCACCCGCTTTTGGTTTAAGTAAGTAAGGAAACGGGCTATTTTGCCGCGCATGCTTTTGCGCTGTAAAACGCGTCCCTTCAACAAAGTTAACCACACTAACCGGCATTTCTTTAAATTTTTCACACGCTTTACGAGTCGTTTCTAAATCTTTACCACGCAACTTGGGGTTCTTTTTTAATTGGCTTTTACTGGTGCGGGTCATAAAAGGAAAGTCGAGCGCCCACCAACATAAACCTAAAACAGGTACGTAAATAAGCTCTTTTTTCAAAAAGAAGTTTAAAAAAGGTATTTTGCGGTTAAACACTCGCTGTAACACTAAAATATCCACCCAGCTTTGGTGGTTCGCGATAACTAGGTACCAATCTTTCAATTTTAGCTCTTCTAGACCGGTTACATTTAGCTTTGTTGGCGTTAATAACGTTTGATTTAGCGTGTTAAACGTCACCCAAATAGAGGCACATTGCTTGGCTGTCCAACTCATTAATTTTTGAAGTCCCTTAATTGGGATTAGCTTAACGATGCCACAAATAAAAATAGGTACAAACCAAAAAAGAGTGTTTATTGTGTAAAAGAAAATACTAAATACACTGCGAATAACTGACATTACTTCTATTCCTTTAAACATCGCGCAGCCACAAATGACCGCGCTGAACTATGCAACTAAATTAATCTTCAAAATAGGTGTAGCCTTCAAGCCCTGCATTAAGCTCGGCTAAGTAACCTTCTTTACAGTGATCTGATACATCAAGTTCGTTAATTTGAGTGGCAAAGTTATCAGCTAATAACTCGCTATCATAATCAACAAATTTTAATACATCCTTAACGCTGTCACCTTTAATGGCATTGGTTAATACATATCCTTGCTCATTAAGCTCAACATGAACTGAATCGGTATCACCAAATAGGTTATGTAAGTCACCTAAAATCTCTTGGTATGCCCCTACCATAAACATCGCAATATGATACTGCTGACCTTGTGTATATTCAGGAATAGGTAAACTGGTTTCAATTCCTGCACCTTCAACGTACTCACGTATTTGCCCGTCAGAATCACAAGTAATGTCTTGGATAATAGCGCGCTGAGTAAGCGGCTGCGTTAGGTTTTCGATGGGCATAACCGGAAATAACTGCTGAATGCCCCACACATCGGGTAGCGACTGAAATAATGAAAAATTCACAAACAGTTTATCGGCTAGTTTTTCGTTTAAATCATCCAGCACTTCGCGGTGAGCTCGTGCATTAGAGCTTAATGAAGCTCGAACGCGATGTAAAATAGTAAAGTAAAGCTGCTCTATTTTCGCCCACTCTAGCATGCTCACTAAACCATGCACGTATTGATCGTGTGCTTCACTAAATAAGTGCATTGCATCATGATAAATCTCTAATGCCATACGCGGGTTCAAACGTTGTAAACACTGCCACATTTCATCCAATACTAAGGCACTGTTTTTAACAGGTGGTTCTGGGTTTAAATGATTTGGCGCTGTTTCAACATCAATCACATCGGTAATAAGCACCGCATGATGTGCAGTAAGAGCACGGCCAGATTCGGTAATAATTGCAGGGTGAGCTAAGTTATGTTGGTCGCACACCTCGGCAAATGCATTTACTACATTACGCGCATATTCTTCGACTGTGTAGTTCATTGAGCAAGCACTACGTGAGCCTGAACCTTCGTAGTCAACGCCAAGCCCGCCACCCACATCAACAGTATTGAGCGGTACACCGTATTGAGTTAATTCAGCAAAATGGCGAGCACACTCGCGCAAAGCACGATGAATATCGCGAATATTGGCAATTTGAGAACCAATATGAAAATGTACCATCTGCATTAAATGCAACTTGTTATGTTGCTTGAGCACTTCCACTGCACTGAGTACTTGTCCTGCAGTTAAGCCAAACTTACCTTTTTCACCACCGGTATTTTGCCATTTACCTTTACCAACCGAATTTAAGCGAATACGAATACCAATAGCAGGCTCAATACCTAAATTATCAATTTCTTCCAGCAGTGTGGTTAGCTCAGAGAGTTTTTCAACCACAATTTTAACGCTGTGCCCCATTGCTTGACCAATACAGGCTAAACGTAAAAATTCACTGTCTTTGTAGCCGTTACATACAATAGTAATAGGCTCTTTTGCCACACCTAAAATTGCCATTAGTTCAGGTTTAGAACCGGCTTCAAGCCCCACTAAACCACTTGGGTGTGCTAAAAGCTTACTTACTACAGAACGCTGTTGATTTACTTTTATAGGGTAAACACAGGTGTATTTACCATTATATTCACGGTTAGTGCGCGCTTGAGTAAACGCATTGGTGAGCGTATCTACACGATTTTTTAAAATATCGGTAAAGCGCACCAGTACTGGTAAGGTTAATCCTTGCTGTTTAAACTGCTCAGTAAGCTGGCTTAAAGAAATGGCAGGTTTTGTTTGGTCGCCATCCGGATAGGCTATCAATTCACCTTGTGCGTTAATATCAAAATAACCATCGCTCCAATGAGCAACATTGTATGTAGCACGTGCTGTTTCTAAACCCCAAGTCATGGCAACTCTTCTTTATTAAATTAGGTGTAAAGGGGCATTTTAATACGTCACTATCTGCTAAGCTAACAAAAATTGAACTTTCCCCTCTTTATAGCTAACTTTATTCGCTAAAGAGAGTAAAATTTGATTGAGCAATAGCCCAAGCACTGGCAGAATTGCCTCCTTTTTTCATACTCAACCAAAAGTGTAACAACAACTATGGCAAATTTAGATCAAAGTAAGTGGTTTACTGAAATTAGCGACCGCGATGGCAGCGCATTTTCATTACGTATTAACAAAAAGTTAGATGAAAAACAGTCTCCTTTTCAAAAAGTAGAAATGTTTGAAACCACAGACTTTGGTAATTTAATGATCATTGATGGTTGCACTATGGTGAGTAGCCGTGAAAACTTTTTTTATCATGAAATGATCAGCCACCCAGCATTACTAGCACACCCAAACCCTAAAAATGTGGTTATTATTGGCGGCGGCGATTGCGGTACATTACGTGAAGTGCTCAAGCACCCAAGTGTAGAAACTGTGACACAAATCGATATTGACGAAGTGGTTACCCAAATGTCGTTAAAGTACTTCCCAGAGTTATGTGAATCAAATAACGATCCACGTGCCACTGTGATGTTTGACGATGGCATTAAATATATGCGTGAAGCAGCTGGTGAGTCTATTGATATCGTGATTGTTGATGGAACTGATCCGGTAGGCCCTGGTGAGGGTTTATTTAACCATGCGTTTTATATTAGCTGTTTAAACGCACTTCGCCCTGGTGGAATACTCGTACAACAAAGTGAATCGCCATTAATGCATATGCCACTTCTGGTTGAAATGCGCGAAGCTATGCTAAGTGTTGGTTTTAAAGACTTGCAAACTCTTCCATTCCCACAACCTATTTATCCAAGTGGGTTGTGGTCGGTGACGCTAGCTCGTAAATCTGAAGCATTTAACGGTTTTAGAGAAGACGGCGCAGCCATAATTGCTGAGCATAGTGAATACTACAATGGCGGCATTCATCACGGTGCACTCGCAACACCTAATTACATGAAACGCGCTTTTGACAAAAAATAAAAAGCCATTAATACAAAGTAGGGCTCACAAGAGCCCTTATCTGTTTCAATTTGTTATTCTTCCAACTAAAACCGAAACTGAGCATTTAATGCTATTTGCTGCTGCGATATTCTCGATGCTTTATTCATAGCTACTCGGTTATCTGCTTGGCTATGAAGCGCTGACCCCTCAACACCTATTTGCCATTGTGGTGTAAGCTGATAACGCCAAGTTGCTGTTAGTCCCTCGCCATGACTAGCATTAGGGTCAAACTTCCAATCGTCTTTGTCTGTCACCTCAAAATAATCGTAACGTACTGAGAAACGGTGGCGTTTTATTTTATGACTCAATAATGCAAAATGACTATAAAATCGAGTATCAACGCCGCGGTTTTGACCCATAGCCGTACCACCCGACATTATTTGGATAATTAATCGTGTTTTCGGTGTAAATTTATTTAGCCATGCGACACTTAAAAATCGAGTATCCCAGGCATATTGACCCGTATTATAATTAAGAGCGCCAGGGTCACCATTGTTATCATAGTAGTACACTCGCAACTGAGACTTTTTTAAATAATCCCAATGTCCACCAACGTAATAACCAAATCGCCCATCGACCTCTTCAAACGGTAAAACTTGGTTTGCTTGAAATTGTAACTGTGGAGTATTTAAAGACGCAACAGGCGCAAAAGCGAGAGCCTCATTAAGTGTTGTTTGGCGATCATGCAAAGCAAAGCCTCGCCAAGCGAGTAATGTCCCCGCAGGATCGTTACCTTTAAATGTCGCACCAACCAAACTAAAACTATGGGCACTATTAAAATTACGGGCTGGGCGTTTAATTGTTGCTTCAACACCTAGCGTTCGCAGCTCTTCACCTACCCAAGAGTTAATTGCCGAATTGGTATAGTTATATGCAGATAACCAGCCCATATCAGGGTTTTCTAATGACAATTGTGGATAAAAGCCACCCACTTTAATATGCCATTTATAATCACTGCGAACTAAAGGTTTATATTGCAGATAAGCCTGACTAACCCCCAAGGTACTTTTTGGGTCTTGATATAAATTAACTACAGCATGGGCAGACCAACTAGAACTTATATCTGCACTTAAATCAATAATTCCCTGAGATAAAACCACACCTTGATTAGCCGCATCATGGCGATATAAACCAATTCCACCCTCTTGCCAGCTTAGTTGTGAATCAGCTTGCACTGCCCTTACTTGCAGCAAACCTTTAACTTGTGCGTTGGCTGAAAAAACACTCAACAAGCAAATAACAACGGCTAAGCCCAATAGACTATTCATAATCGTCAAACTCATCAACTTCAACCCTAATAGGCAAAGTTAGTTTTTGTTTTAACTGATAACTTAATTTATTGTTAGTTATAACAACTTCTTGCGACTCTATGTTGCTAATATCTCTAAAGCCTTCATGCCAAACATTTAGTTTATAGGCTCCATTTGGGATATCGAACGATGCAAGGCCCTGCTCATTGGTGATTGCATAATATGGGCTATCTACAACAACAATGTAACCCAACATCCAATCATGAATATTACAACCAAGCTCCACAACTCCTGTTTGTTCAAATGTAATTGGATCTTGTGGTTGTTCTCGATAAAGCTTTAATTCAAATGTTTTGCTTTTAGAAAATGAATACACGTGATGCATTATCGAGTCAGCGTTAGGAAATTCAACTTGGCTGTTTTTTTCAACGACTAAGATATGTGGCGTAAATTGGCGATTCTTTTGTGTCATAGTGAAAAGTGATTTATTTATATTCACGCCAGAGGCTTGCTCTGGAGCTAGCCAAACAACAACATTTTCTTGAACTTTTTGGTTGTTATTATAAACAGTAACCGTTGCTGCACTGCTCTTAAAAACAATGATACAACCTAAAATAGCGAGTAAAATTTTCAGCATATTTTCTTCTTGTTAAATTCTTTTTATTTATTATAGAACTAAATTACATAAAGTTTTGCAGATTAATTAACACACTCTTTTTTAGCTAATTAATTGAATACGTATGCAGCTATCTCGTAATAGTGTGTTCATCACTTTATGCTCATAACCTACGGTTTGACATCAAGGACACACAATGAGATTACCTTTACTACTAGTTGCTTTACTTGCAAGCAGTGCTTTTGCAAAAGAAGCCACGCTGAAATCACCTGATCAAAAAATTAAAATTACCATTTCTGATCAATCATCATCCCCTCATTACTCTATTAGCTTTAATGGTAAGCCTGTTATTGAGCAGTCAAGCTTAGGTTTTAGGTTTAAAAGCCAAGCACCATTTGATGACGGCTTTGTTATTAGTGAAGTAACTCGTTCACAAACCGATAGCCAATGGCAGCAACCTTGGGGAGAGCGTCAAACCGTTGTTGATAAGCACAATGAAATTGCTGTTACCTTCAATAAACCTGCGCCCCACGCTGGCACATACACTGTACGATTTAAAGCCTTTGATAGTGGTGTAGGTTTTCGCTATGAAGTCCCTAAGCAAGCCGATTTTGAAAAAACTGAAATTACTAAAGAACTGACCGAATTTGCTATTGCCGCAAAAGATAAAACCACCGCATGGTGGATACCTGCTCGCGGTTGGAACCGTTATGAATATGTCTATAACACTACAGACTTACAAGATGCTGCACTTGTTCATACCCCTTTTACCTTTAAAAATGGTAACGGTGTACATGTCAGCATTCATGAAGCAGCTCTGGTAGATTATGCAGGGATGGTGCTTAACCAGCGTCGCCCAGGTACGTTTAGTGCCGATTTAACACCGTGGTCTGATGGCATTGCGGTTAAGAAGCGCGGCGCATTCAATACTCCTTGGCGCACCATTCAAATAGGTGAGCGAGCGATAGACTTAGTTAATTCAGATATTATTTTAAACCTGAATGAGCCAAATAAACTCAGTGATGTGTCGTGGGTTAAACCAGGTAAATATGTAGGTATTTGGTGGGGAATGCACATCAATGAAACAACTTGGGGCAGTGGAGAAAAACACGGTGCCACCACAAAAAATACTAAATACTATATGGACTTTGCCGCTGAGTATGGCTTTGACGGCGTATTAGTTGAAGGTTGGAACACAGGTTGGGATGGCGACTGGTTTTATAATGGTGATGTATTTAGCTTTACTCAGCCTTATGACGATTTCGATATTGCAGCGCTTACACAGTACGGTAAAGAAAAAGGGGTGCAGTTAATTGGTCATCATGAAACCTCTGGCAATGTTAGTAATTATCGCGACCAAATGGAAGATGCTTTTGCGCTTTACGAAAAATCAAATGTAAGCCAAATAAAAACTGGTTATGTGGCCGATGGTGGCAATATAAAACGCATAGATGAAAACGGCATTGCCCGCTTTGAATGGCATGACGGCCAATTTATGGTAAATGAATACTTACATAACATTAAACTTGCCGCTAAATACAAGCTAAGCATCAACACACATGAACCAATAAAAGATACGGGTCTGCGCCGCACTTACCCTAACTGGATTGCCCGTGAAGGTGCGCGTGGTCAAGAGTTTAACGCATGGGGCACACCACCCAATCCACCAGAACACATTCCCATGCTTGCCTTTACGCGTATGCTGGCAGGACCAATGGACTTTACCCCTGGTATTTTTGATATGAGCTTTAATGGCTTAGGGGGCGATACAAATCGCCCACAAACAACACTAGCAAAGCAATTAGCATTGTATGTAGTAATGTACAGCCCAATTCAAATGGCGGCCGATTTACCACGGAATTATTTAGCTAAACCCGATGCTTTTCAGTTCATTCAAGACGTACCGACCGATTGGCAGCAAAGTATTGCGCTTGATGGCGAAGTAGGCGATTTTATTGTATTTGCACGCAAAGAGCGCAAGCGCGATAACTATTCAGGGAACGATTGGTACTTAGGTGCAGTTACCGACGAAAATGCCCGCACCATTGAGATTAAACTCGACTTTTTAGATAAAGATAAACAGTTTGAAGCGCAAATCTACCAAGACGGTAAAAACGCTGAATGGAAGAACAATCCTTATGATTTAAGCATTGAAAAACGCACTGTTACCGCAAGCGATAAGCTAACATTAAAATTGGCCACCAGTGGCGGTACAGCCATTCGTTTTAAAGCCCTCTAGTAGTTAATCTGAACTCTAGATAATAAATTAACGCTATCTGCAACCATGCAGATAGCGTTATTAGCTTGGATTAGTAACCTTTATCGGTAGGTATATTTGCGCACTTAAACCACCTTCAGGGCGATTAGAGAGCACCACCTTGCCGCCATGCATATCGATAATACGCTTAATAATTGCAAGGCCTAGGCCGCTACCTTCACTACCGCGAGCTGCATCACCTTGTTTAAACGGTTCAAATACTGACTCCAACTCGCTTTCAGGAATACCCGGACCACTATCGTTAACCGCAATAACCACATATTTTTTATTGGAATTAAAATAACTGAGTACTTCAATATCACCCTCTGAGTAGCGTAGTGCATTTTCTATCATATTGGTCACTACTCGCTTAATCGCGACACTACTTATGGGAATTTTTCCAATATTAGGATTCGGTTTAAACGTGATCGCACGTTGATGCTTAAGCTCACTTTGTACGACTTCACCAAGGAGCGCATTAATATCTTCGCAGGTTTGTTCTTCACGTTTATGATGGCGTAAATATTCGATAAATTGATCGATAATGCCATTCATATCTTCAATATCGTAAATAATGCCTTCACGTAAATAATCATCTTCATCAACCATCATTTCTGTGGCTAAACGAATACGCGTAAGCGGTGTGCGTAAATCATGAGAAACACCGGCCATAAGTAATCGACGGTCGTTTTCAAGGGCAGCAATACCTCGCGACATTTGATTAAAGGCGCGCGTTACCTCAATAACCTCACTCGACCCTTGCTCTTGTAACTTGGTACTAAAGTCGCCTACCCCTACTTTTATCGCAGCTTGTTGTAATGCTTTTAGTGGTCGGTTCAAATGCCTGGCAAATAACCAACCTCCTAGTACACTTAAAAAGCCGATACTAGAAAGATAAAAGGTTAAAAACTCAAGGTTACTTTCTTTAAATCCGGTGAGCGGCACTTTGACCCAATAACCCGGCGCCTGCGGGGCTTCTACCCAATAAATAAGCGGATCAGTTTGACTAATGCGCACCCGAGAAAAGCCATTTAATTGCTCAGACATACTACGCGATAGCCCAGAATACTCACGACTTTGGCCTAAACCATTACGCATAGCTTCACGCTGAGTCATTACTTCAATGCCGGTTATTTCAAAAAACTTCTCAGAGACTTCATCGGTGACTTCAACGCCATCTTCCCAATCAATAAACACGGTTTTAATTTGCTTAGCCAGCATTAAATTAACTTGTTCAATGGTGGGTTTAACTACATATAAACTTACCGTGACGTAGGAAACTATTTGGTTAATAAGCAGCAAAGCGGCAACCAAAAATACGGTTTGTCCAAACGCACTACGCGGAAACATTCCCATAATGATTACTTTTCACCGTCAGGAACAAATACATAACCTAAACCCCATACCGTTTGAATATAGCGTGGGTTAGCGGCATCGACTTCGATCATTCTACGAAGACGTGATACTTGAACATCAATACTGCGCTCAAGCGCACTGTAGTCTCGCCCTCTAGCTAAGTTCATTAATTTATCACGACTTAATGGCTCACGCGGGTGAGACACTAACGCTTTTAACACCGCAAATTCACCACTAGTGAGTGACACCGTGTTATCGCCTTCACTCATTTCCCGGGTGGCTAAATTTAGGGTAAATTTACCAAACGCAATTAAGTTCTCCTGCGCTGAAGGCGCCCCTGGTACTTCTTTTGATTGGCGACGTAAAATAGCTTTTATACGTGCTAATAGCTCGCGAGGGTTAAACGGTTTCGGAATATAGTCGTCAGCGCCGAGTTCTAGGCCTATAATGCGGTCTACTTCATCACCTTTGGCGGTCAGCATAACAATAGGAATTTGGTTTTCTTTTTGGCGTAAACGTCTACAAATAGAAAGCCCATCTTCGCCGGGCAGCATTAAATCAAGCACCATTAGGTGAAAGTTTTCACGCTCAATTAGTCTATCCATTTGCTCCGAATCAGCAGCTGTTCTCACAATAAACCCTTGCTCTACCAAGTAGCGTTCCAGCAAACTGCGTAAACGTTTATCGTCATCAACCACCAATACTTTTACTGTCTCTTGTCCCATAATCTGTTGCTTATTTTTATAATTTATTAATCGTTAATATAAATGAAAAACTTAATAATAAAAAACTAATTAAGTGCTTAGATTGTTACTGAACATTTCAAATTCATTGATAGCTATTTTATCTCGACAAGCTGCCTTTATTTTAATACCTTGCCACTCATGAAGATTAAACAAGAACTCAGCGTGAAAACAAACTTAATTACTCGCGAAGGTTATTTACAATTGCAGCAAGAACATGATCATCTTTGGAATGAAAAACGTCCAGAAGTGACTAAAATTGTGAGTTGGGCTGCCAGCCTAGGTGATCGCTCTGAAAACGCAGACTATCAGTACAACAAACGTTTACTTCGCCAAATTGACCGTCGTGTACGCTATTTACGAAAACGCATTCCCGATTTAAAAATTGTTGACTACTCACCTGTACAAGACGGCAAAGTTTTTTTTGGTGCTTGGGTAGAAATAGAAAACGAGGCCGGTGAGTGTAAAAATTTTAGAATTGTCGGCCCCGATGAAATTTATGATCGCAACGACTATATTTCTATCGATTCACCAATGGCGCGAGCGCTATTAAAAAAACAAGTAGACGATGATTTTGAAGTAATAACTCCTCAAGGCGCTAAGCAGTGGTTCGTAAATAACATTACCTATCAAAAATGACAGCGCTTAGTTTTGATTCAGATCATATTAACTTTTTATTGTTTATATTATCTGAGTAAGCTATAACTAAAGTTACTCAAGTAATGTTGTATTAACTTGAGAGTAGTTAATTAAGGTCATCATTATGTCAAACATAACAGCGCGCATATTACAAAATGCCCTCGTGTTTGCACTCTTCATGAGTGTGAGTTTGACATTGCATGGTGCACCTAAAAATAACAAACTTGATGCTGGTTTTGCTCCAGCTGAATTTATTGTTTGTGACTCCCCTGACCAAGCAAACCTCGACACCGATTTAGATTCTCATGTTGGTGTTATTGCGCTTAGAGAAATCCAACCACTTCCTTTAGCGTTTTTCTTTCATTATGAAAGTCGATTTTTAGCCACTGCCTACAGTCATGCAAACCCGCGAGCGCCACCCGTTATTTAATTTAATAACTTGCTTTTAAACATTATTAAATTTGTATAACTATTTATTTAGGTGGATATTATGTCTAACTTTAAAGAACTCCGTACCCAAGATATTTCTCATGGCACTATTGCTGATACTTTTACTAATGAGGCTGTGATCGATTTAACCTCTCCAGCAACACGTATAGTAACTAGCTTTACTCAAACAAGTCCTATGCGCGCAGCGTTTGATACAACCATTGAACAAGCATCAAAACAACTAAATACTCAGCCTTCTGATTTTATTTTAGTAACTGATGAGCATCAAAAGCTAATTGGTATTGTCGCAAGTGCAGATTTACAAAGCTCAAAAATCATGATTTTATCGCAGCGTTTAGGCTTGCCTCGTAGTGAAATTAGCTTACGCTATTTAATGACACCGCTGAGTAACTTAATGGGTGTAAGTATGAAAAGCTTAAGCTACTCATGTATCGGTGATGCACTGCAAACTATGGAACATCATGGTGCTATGTTTATATTAGTTACTGCGGCTAATAATGAAATAAGTGGTTTAATTTCAGCACGCGATATAGCACGTAAGCTGCAAATTCCTGTTCATATTAGCCCAATAGCGCACACATTTAGTGAAGTACTCGAAAGTGTAGAGCACCCTCACTAAATCCGCTTTTTATTGCCCCAGCAATGGCATCTTAAAGCAAGTAAAATAGCTTGCTTTAAGAGCTTTTTATTACCCTCCCCTGTGATATTATTCAAGACATTGACGCATCAGTTAACTTTTTAGCTGGTCTTATTTTTTGTATTAAAAGGTTTTTGCATGAGCGATATCTCTGCACGTTTAGCAACGGAGCTAAATGCACAGCAGCAACAAGTGGTTGCAGCAACAAAGTTACTTGATGAAGGCGCAACCGTCCCCTTTATTGCCCGTTACAGAAAAGAAGTGACCGGTGGATTAGATGACACCCAACTACGCCTTCTAGAACAACGTTTATCTTATTTACGTGAACTTGAAGAGCGTCGTGGCTTTATCCTGTCGACGATAGAATCACAAAATAAGCTTAGTGCTGAATTAGCGGCTGATATTAAAGCTGCACAAAGTAAAACCGAACTAGAAGACTTATATTTGCCTTATAAAGCAAAGCGCCGCACTAAAGGTCAAATAGCTATTGAAGCTGGTTTAGAACCACTAGCTGATGCGTTATTTAACGATCCAATGCTTGACCCAGACGCTGAGGCTGCAAAATTTATTAATGCCGAAAAAGCGATTGTCGATACTAAAGCAGCGCTTGATGGTGCTAAGTTTATTTTGATGGAGCGCTTTGCTGAAGACGCTAAATTACTCGCTAAATTTAGAAGTCATATTAGTCAAAATGGAGCGATTGAAAGTAAACTTATTGATGGCCAAGAACAAGCGGGGGCTAAATACCGAGACTACTTTGAACATCAAGAACCATTAAAAAAAGTCCCCTCGCATCGAGCATTAGCCATGCTAAGAGCACGTAACGAAGGTATTTTACAGTTAACTATTAATCCTGAGCCTAACGCTGAAAACCCAGCGCAATTGTGTGCACAGATGATCAGCGATCATTACCGCCTAGATATTAAAAACAAACCTGCCAGCGCTTGGTTATTAACTGTAGTGCAATGGGCGTGGAAAATTAAGCTTGGATTACATTTAGAAAATGAATTTTTAGCCGCAATGCGTGAAAAAGCCGAAACCGGTGCCATTGATGTATTTGCTAAAAACTTAAAAGACTTATTAATGGCAGCCCCTGCTGGCCCTCGCACTACGTTAGGCTTAGATCCTGGTTTACGTACCGGTTGTAAAATTGCCGTGGTTGATAGCACAGGTAAGCTGCTTGCTACCCAAACGATTTTCCCACATGCACCACAAAATCATTGGGATAAATCATTACGCACGCTCGAGCAATTATGTCGCCAGCATAAAGTTGAGCTCATTGCGATTGGTAACGGTACCGCTTCTCGCGAATCAGATAAACTAGTTGGCGAGCTTATCAAAGCCAATACTGAGCTTAAACTAAATAAAATCATGGTCAGTGAGGCCGGCGCTTCGGTTTACTCCGCTTCTGAGTTCGCTGCTAATGAATTTCCAAATTTAGATGTATCTTTACGTGGTGCCGTATCTATTGCACGTCGCCTTCAAGATCCATTGGCTGAGCTGGTTAAAATAGAGCCTAAGTCTATTGGTGTAGGCCAATATCAACATGATGTATCACAAAGCCAACTAGGACAAAGCCTAATCTCAGTGGTAGAAGACTGTGTAAACAGTGTGGGTGTTGATTTAAATATGGCTTCTGTACCTTTGCTTGCACGTGTTTCTGGTTTAAACAAAACCTTAGCGCAAAATATTGTAAGCTACCGTGATACAAATGGGTCATTTACAAAACGTAGTCAATTGAAAAAAGTAGAGCGCTTAGGGCCAAAAGCATTTGAACAAGCAGCTGGCTTTTTACGCATTAACAATGGCAGCGATCCACTAGATAACTCATCAGTTCACCCTGAAGCATACCCTATCGTTAAGCGTATTTGTGAGCACAACCAGGTAGACGTAAATAACCTCATTGGTAACAAAGAGTTTTTAAATAAGCTCGCTGCAAATGACTATATTGACGATAAATTTGGTCTGCCTACCGTGACCGATATTATTAGCGAACTTGATAAGCCGGGTCGCGATCCACGCCCTGAATTTAAAACCGCTGAATTTAAAGCAGGCGTTGAAAAAATTAGTGATTTAAAACCAGGCATGATTTTAGAAGGCGTGGTATCGAACGTAGCTAATTTTGGCGCATTTGTGGATGTTGGTGTCCATCAAGATGGACTAGTGCATATTTCGGCTATTACTAATAAGTTTATTTCAGACCCACGAGAAGTGGTTAAAGCTGGTGACATTGTTAAAGTGAAAGTGGTTGAGGTTGACGCTGCACGTAAACGTATTAGCTTTACCATGCGCCTAGATGACGAGATAGACACTAGCAATAAAGCTGCCCCTGCGGCGGTGCAAAAGCCACGTGGCAACAATGCAAACCAATCGCGAGCGCCCAAACCTAAGCGCGATACAGGCAATGCCATGATGGGAAATGCGTTTGCTGATGCCTTTGCCAATGCGAAAGTGAAAAAATAAAATGACCCCATAAAAAAACCGCTTAGGCGGTTTTTTTATGGCTATTAAATATAAGGTTTAGTTTAAATTTGTGCTGAGAATTGGCTTTGAGTCGCAGGTGATGTGGCCAGTTGATAAAAACTAGCAATGCGCCCAGCACGCGCTTCTACTTCAACATCACGCGATTGCTCTTCGCTTTTAGCAGTTTTTACTTCTGAACTTTCACTGTTAGAAAACGACGCACTGACTCTGCTTTTATCTTCGCTGCTATCTTCGTCATCAGCTGAAGCTAACTCAGCTTGTGCTGCGGCTATCTTTTGAGTGGCATCTGCCGCAATTGCCCTATCGGCACCTGAAGGCTCAGCCGGCGCGAGTGCTGCAGCACGTACCGTTTGCATTTTATCAATAGTTGCTTGAGGGTCGCCATTGATAACCCCAACATCTATCGGTACTTCACCACCTACCGCATAGTTAGTACCATCGGGCCCTCTTTGATATTCGTAGCTAGGAGAGCCCGCATATTGTCCACCCACAGCGGCATGCGCTTGCTCATGTGTTCGTACTTCAGTGTCGCGCGCTTTAAGTTCTTTAATTTGCTGTAATTCTTGCTCAAGTTGCAGCTCTTCTTGCTCACTAACTTCTTCTGCAGCTTGTTGTTTTTCTTGCTCGGCATTATCTTGATCGCTATCTGCATTGCCTTCGCGTTGCGCAATCGTTTTATCGTCTGCAATTTTGCCACTCGCATTGTAGGTTGAGCTGTCGCTATTTCCTGGCAGTTTGGCTTTTTCTGCATCACTTTGAGCTTTGTTTTCGGTGCTACCAGCGGTGTTCGCAGCGGCTGGGGGAATGACTTCACGTAGCTGGTTGTCACGCCGAGCAGTCTCCGTATAAACATTTGCGGTGTTTATATTAATAGACGGAAACGGCGTGACGATATTCATGAGAAATTACACTTTAATATCAACTAAAGTGCCTAATACGTCATCTGCAGTTTGGATAGATTGCGTATTTGCCTTAGCATTAAACTCTTCAACTTTTAAGTTTACTAACGCATCATCAATTCGTGCAGGTTGAGATACTGGCGCGGTGACTGCTTCTTCAGGGCGAGCGGCCGTTAATTGACGTTGCTGCGCTAGTTGAGAGTCGTCTTGCTGCTCTATGCTGGCACGATTAATCTCAGCGCTGGCTTTTTCAATTCCTTGACTGGCTCTATTAAACCCTTCAACACCACTATTGAATACAGATCCTATTGGCATAATAATAAACCTCCAGCAAATAAATATCGTTTAATTATCGCTCAAAAATCACGCAAAATAAAGCTTTAAACCGCAGTAATCATGGCTTTGCTTCAAAGCATTGATTTAACGGCAGATAAAAATTCACTTTTATGAGAAATAAAAGGCGCATGTGATGCTTTGTCTATCACTTCGTACTCAAAGTCAGCATTAAGTGCCACCATTTTCTCAATGGCCCGATAAGGAACGAGAGAGTCTAAGCGCCCAAAAATGCCGCGAATAGTCACTGGGCATTGAGCAAATAATTCGCGTAAGTCTTCATTTTGCAGTATGTCTAGCCCTGCACTTAAAGCCTCGTTATTCGGGGGCGGTGACTGACTCAATAACTGCTTTAACTGTTTTACATCATCGCGAGCCGACTCACTGCCCATTGCCTGAATTGCCAAAAAGCGCTCTATCGTTTTTGAACGCTCTTGCAACAACTGCTCTTTGAACTGTTTTAATACTTTAGGCTTAATGCCAGCCCATGGTAATTGCTCTGCAAAAAAGGGCGTTGAGGCAACTAAAATGACTTTTGATACTTTTTCTGGCCAATGTTTGGCAATATAAATAGCAAACAACCCACCTAAAGACCACCCCATTAGTACCGATTGTGGCTTTAACTGCTCACTCACCGGCTTTGCAGCATCGTGTAATGTATATGGGCTTAAAGAGGCGTTATTATCACCATAACCGGGTAAATCCAAACAGCGCACTTTACCTGAATATAAAAACTCTAATTCTGGTTTTATTAACTGCCACACACCTTGGCTCATTCCCCAACCATGTAACAACACACATTCATTTTGCATATTTGCCTAACCTTAACCAAACTTGAGTTCTATGATAGCGCTTTAAAAGGAGTTTGTAATGAGGATCATCAGCGAATGAAACTCAGCCTAAGTGATTGGCTATTCCCCTCTTACTGTGTGTTATGTCAAAGTCAGATTCATAGCTCAATGGGACTGTGTCAATTTTGTTTAGATGACTTGCCATTGCTAGATTTGGCCGAGCATGACAATTTATTTTACCGCCCTGATATTGTAGAAATGTTTCCTAACTGCAACTTTGAAAAGCTGTTTGCCTGTGCTTTTTACCAGCCCCCTTTTGATTTATGGTTAAAGCAGCTTAAATTTAATAATCAAATCCATTATAAAAAAGCACTACAGCAAGTCATAAAAAAACAACTTAGGGTTTTTATGACTAAACACTCTGTCGCTGTTGATGCATTTATAATTTTACCTTTACATAAAGCGCGCTTTTTAACGCGTGGATTTAATCAGGTAACCCAAGTATGGCAGCCCTGCTTGGCGTCAAATAAGGTGTTAAATAATGCGTTACTTCGCCATAAACACACCTCGGCACAATCACAATTAAGCAAAGCCAAAAGGGTCAAAAATTTACAGCAGGCTTTTTCATGCACGATTAATTTAGAGGGAAAAACGGTAGTAATTATCGATGATATTATGACTACAGGAGCAACTCTTAATGCAGCCACCTTATCGTTAAAAGAAGCCGGCGCTAAACACGTATGGGCATTTACCACGTGCTTAACGCCACTTTAGGGCGTGTTAGTTTCCACTCACGCGAAAGGTGTGACCAAAAAATAAAGCATTACTTAATAATCGGCTGGTACCATACCAGTACCCTCTAAATACAGGGTTATCTGTCATCGCAATAACACTACCTCGACCATAAGAGTGTGCCATTAACGCTGCCCCACCAGCCACTTGCTCTACATTTATTGCATCAGTAAAACCAGCAAGTAGCGGCTGCTGTGTATAGGTAAGTATATTTACAAATGGTGCTTGCGAGGCTTCAAGTAGCCAAGTACTATTTTTAAATACGGGTAGTGTGTCACGCTTAAATGAAAACATTAGTGGGTGAGTTGTATCTACCTTGGTATTAAATATCGCACCTGCAATACGCTGACGACCTGCTAGATGGTCTTTGTCTGCATACTTTAAACCTTGAGTATCAAATGCACTAGCCACATCTCTACGCGATAAGTAGCTTGCTTTTAATAGCTGTTGATCGGCTAAAAACTTAGCTCCGCCTTTGTGTCCCCAAATAACACCACCTTTCCTTACCCAGCTTTTTATAGCAACTTTATCGGAATCAGATAAAGTAGAATAATTACCATGTGGCAACACAATATGGCTGTAATTACTGAGCTCTAAAGACGCTAAACGATTCATTTCAACAATGGTTGGCGCTACACCCACAAAACGGTCTAGGTAGTACCACACTTCACCCGCTTCATATTGGCTCACGCCTTTACCACCAACCAATAACACCTTAGGTGCAGAAACCACAGCCATAGAGCGAGACCCTAAATCAGCACCTTTACTAGTTAAACCGGTAGTAATTGGTTTAACTTCAATCCCAAACTGGCTTTGTGCTTGGTTTAACTTTGTCACCCAGTTGGTGTCAGTTTGAAGTCCTGCAGGAATAATAATACTACCTGCGTCAAAGTTTACTTCTGCATTGGTTGATACTGCTGTTAATGGTTTTAATGCAACACGAGCTTTAATGCCTTGCTGTAACAGACTATTGAGCATTTTGGGAGCTTGCATGTCATTCCATGCAAATCCATAGGCGTAATTTTTAGTCAGTGACGCTAACTCTGGCTGCTTTGGTTTTTGCCAAGCTGTTTTTTCTACCTCTAATCCCCAGCGGCTGTTTACTTTAGCAAATGGTAAATTAAACGCATGCGCTAATGTCCAACCCGACACATCGTAAAAGGTGTTATCGGCAAAGTTTTGTTGCTCACTAAAAATAGCTTTAACTAATCGATATTGTGGTTGCGCAAGCGGCACAAAATAACTATTAGCGGTAAAGTTTTTACCTTCAGCTTTTAGCCCTTCTTTCACTGGGTAGGCATTAATTTGATGTTGTTTAAGTATGCTTAAAAAATCGTTAGTACGGGTATGATCTTCATCTGCTTGAACAATATAGCCCTGATAGTCTTCATCTTTGGCAAGCTCAACTGCTTTGTTATAAAAGTTAGCTTGGTACTCTAGCAAAGCTTGGCGGTTATCAATCGCCGCTTTAAACGTTGATAAGCTCGTTAACAGTTGGTTTTTAATCGTAAACGCAAAAGTTAGCGGGCCATTGATCGTTTCTTGAATATGGCCACGAGAACTTGCTTGTTCAAATAAAATACCCACACCACCATTTACATCGGGGTAGGTAGAGCCTTTACCATAATAAAAGTCATCAAAGCTTTCTTCGGTGAAGTATAACGCGTTGTTTTCATCTAATGTTTTAGCGTGATAATTTGCAATCGCTTTAGTTAGACTTACATTTTCTTCAGGGGTAATTGGGTGTTTACGACTTGGGATACCCGGTTGAAAAAAGTAGCTACTATTTGGCCCCATTTCATGAAAGTCAGTTAAAATATTAGGCTTCCAATAATGAAACTTAGCAATCCTTGCGCGCGACTCTGGGTGCTGTAACAGCAACCAATCACGGTTTAAATCAAACCAATAATGGTTTGTTCGACTGCTTGGCCAGCTCTCTACATGCTCTCGGGTTTGCGGATCTGACGATAAGTTCATTCCACGATTACTATTAGCCCAATTTGCGAAACGTGCTAAGCCGTCAGGGTTAAGCGACGGGTCGAGTAAAATAACCGTGTTGTTAAGTAGCTCATTTATTTCATCCCCTTGCGCTGCCGCTAAATAATAAGCGACTAGTAAAGCTGCATTACTACCTGATGATTCATTCCCATGAACACTGTAACCCATCCATACAACACTTGGCTGCTCCGCTGTTTTATTGTTTGAATTATTTAGGCGAGCTAAGTGCGCTTGGCGAGTTTTTTCTATATTTTTTAATTTGTTAGCCGCAGTAATCGTTAGCATAACTAACGGGCGCTGCTCATGAGTACGACCTATTACTTCAAAATTAATTCGATCGCTTTTTTGAGCTAAAATTTCCATGTAGCGAACAAGTTGGTCATGTCTCACATGCCACTCACCCACTTGATAACCCAGCACCTCTTGTGGTGTTGGTATGGTAGAATCGAATTCAACCTGTTGCTCAAAATAATAAGACAGGGGCTTTGCCATACTTGAAAAACTGACCAGCACCACCATTATTGTTAATATGAAGCGCATATAAATCACTCTAAAAATGTTTGTTAATTGCACGCTACCATTGCTTAAAATAGATGCCAACTTTTTACGCTCAACACTAGCCGCAACACGATGAGCGGAGTATGATATGCAGTATCCGAGTAATTTAGTCAAGTATAGACGGTATTATGATTTCTATTTCCGAAACAGCGCAAGCGCATTTTGCTAAGCTATTAGCAGATCAATCTCAACAAACGAATATTCGTGTGTTTGTTGTTAACCCTGGTACATCACAAGCTGAATGTGGTGTTTCTTATTGTCCAGAAGACGCGGTAGAAGAGAGCGATATTCGCCTAAATTTTAACGGCTTTGATGCGGTTGTTGATGCTGAAAGCGCGCCTTTTTTAGCCGAAGCTGAAATTGATTTTGTTACCGACAAAATGGGCACACAGTTAACTCTTAAAGCACCTAATGCTAAAGCACGTAAACTAGGTGAAGATGCCAGCTTGAATGAGCGTGTGCAGCACATGCTAGAAACTGAAGTAAACCCACAACTTGCCAACCATGGCGGCCAAGTTAGCTTAGTAGAGATCACTGCAGCTGGTGTTGCTGTACTTCAGTTTGGTGGTGGTTGTAATGGGTGTTCTATGATCGATGTCACACTAAAAGAAGGCATTGAAAAAGAAATGATTGCTAAATTTGATGAGATCACCGGTGTGTCAGACATTACCGATCATGAAGCAGGCGAGCATTCTTACTACTAAGCATTAATTTATTATGCTAAAGCCACTTATTTACCGCTTAGGGAGCGACCCTAAGTTGAGTTTAAAGCGCTTTTTTCGCGGGCTAGCACTGTTTGTGCTAGCCGTGATATTTATCGCTGTGGGCTATTACAGCCATTACAGTTTGCAAGTTATCGGCTTGGTTATTTTAGCCCCCGCTTTATTTTTTGCTTTTTGGGGCTATGCTGGTATTTTTGCTAACCGCTTTTCTCAAGTATTAAAAAATATCCCTTCCAAAAATAACGACCCCGACCTTTGGAAGTAACGGTTCATATCAACTTACTTATTTAAGTAATTGATTGTTAGCTTTTAATTGTTGATATTTAACGATAAGCGTAACGCCTCGCATAAGCATAAAACAACTCATAGCTAACCATAACCCATTATTTTGCCAATCCTGAAATAGCCAAAACACCCCAAAAAAGCCTACAACTGCTGAAAGCAACATACTATTTCGCATCGCTTTAGCGCGGGTCAGGCCAACAAAAATACCATCGAACAAAAAACAGCTCATAGCTAAAATAGGCAATACTATTACCCAAGGTAAGTAGTGAATGGCCTCGTCAATAACCTCTGGTACATTAGTTAATAGCTTAATAATGCTGCTGCCAAATACTATAAAAAACACACTATACAAAATGCCAAATAACATACCCCAAAATACACTGATTTTTACCCATAGCCTTATCTTTTCAACACTTTGTTGACCTTTAGCTTGACCCACTTTGGCCTCACTTGCATAAGCAATTCCATCAAGTGCAAAGCTAACTAACATTAAAAAGTTGAGTAGAACGGCATTAGCAGCCAATGTGGATTCACCTAAGCGGGCTGCATAAAAGGTCATAAAGCTAAAACATAATTGCAGTACTAAAGAGCGAATAAAAATATCGCGGTTTAAGCTCAGTAATGCTGCCATTTTCTCCACACTTAACCAATTTGCTACAGCCAAACTTATACCATGCTTTTTAGCAAGTTGAACCACCAACAATAAAGCAAATACAAGCGCGATATAGTCAGCAATAAGTGATGCCCACGCAGCCCCGGCAACCGCCCAATCAAGGTACACTACAAAATAAATATCGAGCACAATATTAGTAATGTTAGTGACTAACAGTAAATAAAATGGCCCTCGCCCATAGTGCACGCCCAACATCCAGCCTAGTAAAACTAAGTTGCATAGCGCTGCAGGGGCGCTAAAAATACGAATACTAAAATACCGATAGGCTTCATTGAGCACATCGCTATTGGCAGCTGATAAATACGCAATAGCATGTTTTATAAGGGGTGACAGTAAAATAAGGAGTAAGGCAACCGAAGTGGCTAACAATAAACTGCGTTTAAGTAAGGCTGCAAGCTGAGTTAAATCATTTTTACCATAAGCCTGAGCCACCAGCCCAGTGGTACTCATTCTCAAAAAACCAGCAAGCCAAAATAAAATGGAGATCACAGTAGAGCCTAAGGCTATTCCCGCTAAATAATGCGCACTCCCCAAATGACCGATCACTGCCGTATCAACAATTCCTAACAACGGGACGGTAATATTTGATAATATCATCGGACCGGCTAACAACAACAAGCTTTTATGGTGTGCTTTATTATGTATAAGAAATTGTTTCATTTAGTATTATTATTCCTGATTTGTGGTTCTTTACGCGCGCAAGCAGCTGTTATTCTACAGTATCATCACGTCAGTGAAACCCTTCCCGCTGTCACCAGCGTGAGTGCCAACACTTTTACAAAACACTTAAATTATTTAAAAGAGCATAACTTTAACGTTATTCCATTAAATGAACTGATTAGTGCATTACAACAAGGTAAGGCTTTAGAGAACAAAACAATCGCGATTACCTTTGATGATGGTTACAACAATAATTACGATCAAGCAGCTCCTATTCTTGAGAAGTTTGGTTACCCGTACACTATTTTCGTAAACCCAAAACTCATTGATGAACAAGCGGGTTATGTTATGGGGTGGGATAAGCTCAGGGAGCTTGCCAAAAAAGGAGCACTCATTGCTAATCATAGTGCTGAACATAACTACCTACATAAAAAGCGCGAGAATGAAACGCCTAGCCAATGGCGCGAACGCACTAAAAAAGACATTCTTAGTTCACAACAGCGTATTAAAGAGGAAATAGGTCACGATTATAAATATCTTGCCTACCCATACGGAGAGTTTAACAACCAACTGCAAGCACTCGTTACAGAACTAGGCTTTATTGGTATTGGCCAGCACTCAGGAGCCGTTAATCAACACTCTAACTTTAGTCGCTTACCGCGCTTCCCAGCTTCAGGTTTTTATAGCAAGCTAGAGACGTTAATTACCAAGATAAATTCAACTGCCTTTACCATTAATAAGCTAACCTATGAAGATAGTGTCACTTCACAAAATCCACCGTCACTCACAATAAAACTTGAGACAAATGACTTTCATAAGAGTCAATTTGCCTGTTATGTATCAAGCGTTGGTCAAGCTAATTTAGATTGGTTAGACGATAATACAGTTGAGGTAACATCGCCAAAGCAGCTTAATAAAGGCCGCTCACGCTTTAATTGTACCGCTCCGTCAATAAAACAAGCTGGCAGTTATTATTGGTTTTCGCAGCCTTGGGTGATCAACTAAGCTTTACTTTTTTATAACTTGATTTAATAACCGCTGGGTCATTTTCTCCAGCGGTACCACTTCATTTGCTGCCCCCATATCAATAGCAGCTTTAGGCATACCCCATACCACTGACGAAAACTCATCTTGCGCAAGCGTGTATGCTCCTTGTTGCTTTAATGCGAGTAATCCCTTTGCACCATCACTTCCCATACCGGTTAATAGTGTGGCAACAATATGTTTTGCACCAATTTCCAGTAATGAGTCAAATAAAACATCCACCGCGGGTTTATGTCTATTAACAGCTTCTCCATCATCAAGCTGACAATACAAAGCACTACCTTGTTTATTAATTCGTAAATGAAGCCCACCTGGGGCTATATAAGCGCAACCTGCTAGCAATTTATCACCTTGCTGGGCTTCTTTTACGTTAATAGTACAAGTACGCTGCATCCGCTCTGCAAATGAGGTGCTGAATACGGGAGGAATATGCTGAGTAATTACAATTGGAGGGCAATTTTTGGGCATACGTATAAGCACTTCTTTTATCGCCTCGGTTCCCCCTGTTGACGCACCAATCGCTATCACTTTATTTACTAAAAATTCGGCATTGGTGGGTATAGGCTCTGCTACAGTACTAGTTTTTTTGTAGCCTCGAACCCGTGCACTAGCCGCTACCCTGACTTTTTGCTGAACAATATCAGCATATTGACTCATTTGTTGTTTAACGTTGACCGTAGGTTTTGCAATAAAATCAACCGCCCCCAGTTCAAGCGCTTCTAGGGTTATAGGTGAGCCTTTTTGAGTAAGAGTGGAAATCATTACTACGGGCATAGGGCGTAAGCGCATTAAGTTTTTTAAAAAGCTAATGCCGTCCATTCTTGGCATTTCAACATCTAGTGTTAGTACATCCGGATTATGCTTTTTGATCATCTCTCTGGCTTCGTATGGGTCTTGTGCACAGCCCACTACCACAATATCTTTTGCCTGTTGCAGTATCTCTGTCAGTAATTGCCTGATCAGTGCCGAATCATCAATTATTAATACTCTAATCATAGCCATCCTTAAAACAGTTCTATATCCGTGGCTTTGGTTTGCTGTTCAAGATTATGCAAGTAACGCACTTCACGTTTTTCAATAGTGTTATTGTGTAAGTTTCTTAGCTTTTTAACCTGTACTTTTCCATTATGAGGATTAAAAAATATTTTACGCGGCCAGGGTCCGCCCATATCATGCGCCACTAAGTTTAGCGCTTCTTCTGCTATATATGCATTGGCAAAACTGATATTGCCAATACCAATATCTGTCATTGCGCTAATTATTTTGCCTCCCCCAAACAGTTTTACTTTCAAGTTTGCCCGGGAAGCGCCATTTTTAAGCACTTCATTAATTAAATATTCCATAGCCCAGTTACCATAACGACAACTTAAACTATGCGCTTGGTCAATTCGCTCACCTTTTTGAATAGGTAGCATAAAGTGATTAATCCCGCCAATACCTAGCTTATCGTCGTAAACACAAGCCGCAATGCACGACCCTAGCACTGTGGTGATCAGCTCATCGTTTTTAGAAACATAAAATTCACCTGGCAATACCTTAGCGACCACACGCTCTCGCGTGGCATCCCAATAGCGTTTGATATGCTCAAATCCCGCTAATACCGGCTTAAATTGTGTTTGCATGAGCTACTTTCTGATACATGGTTTTCCCTAAGTTTTTAAATAAGACATGCTCTTTTCCCATGGTTTCTGAATGCCCTAAAAATAAATAACCTTGGTTATTTAAAATATCGGCATAACGGTTAAAAAGCTGATCCTTTGTCTCTTTATCAAAGTAAATCACTACATTTCTACACAAGATCAAATCAAATGGGCCTTTCATCGGCCAATCTTGGAGTAAGTTTAAACGCTTAAATGAAATACATTGCTGTAGCTTAGGTTTCACCTTATAACTTTGCCCGTCTTTGCTGGTTAAAAACCAGCGCTTGAGCAATGCATCATCCAGTCCATTCACATTTGCCGCAGTATAAATACCGCTCTGGGCTTTAGCTAGTACATTAGAATCAAGATCAGTTGCTAAAATTTTCACATCCCAATCACTTGGAAAAGCCCCTTGTAAGGTCATAGCTAAACTGTAGGGCTCTTCGCCGGTAGAGCAACCTGCAGACCAAATACGAACGCGTTTATTATGCTTATTTGCTTTTAGCATCGCAGGAATAAACTGCTCTTTTATAAATTCAAAGTGATGAATTTCACGAAAAAAAGAGGTTAAATTGGTAGTTATGGCGTTAATAAATGCATCAAACTCCTGGTCCTTATGATTTTTTAAGTAATCAAGGTAACTAGAGAAGTTTGTTAATTTACGCTCACGAATTCGCCTTGCTAATCGTGAGTAAACCATTTCGCGCTTATGCTCCCCAAGCACAATACCACAGGCGTTATACACTAAATGAGCCACTTCCTTAAAATCGCTATCCGTTAATAAAAACTCTTTCATTATGTACTCTCAAATAAATATAAAGATAGATTCACACTACTTCTGTGTTTGAACCATCTAAAACAGGGTTAAAACTCCTCCCACTCTTCAGCTGAGTCTACAAAGTTTTCACCTTTGCTCTTATTATTAACGAAGCTATTTTGTTGCTTATGCGTTATTTCAGGGGTGCGAATAGTGGGCGATACCACCGCCATATCTTGCTGCCCTAGAGAAAAGAAGTGCAGTAAACGGCGCATTTCATTAGCCTGCTCTGCCATAGACTCACCTGCAGCCGATGCCTCTTCAACTAATGCCGCATTTTGCTGGGTCATTTCATCCATTTGCGATACAGCTTTATTTACTTGCTCAATTCCTGCGCTTTGCTCTTCAGAGGCCTGAGTTATATCAGCTATCATTTGTGTCACACGTTTCACCGATACCACAATCTCTTGTAACGTCACACCTGACTCATTTACAAGAGCGCTACCATCAGCAACTTTACCAACACTATCTCTAATTAACTCTTTAATTTCTTTAGCTGCACCAGCTGAGCGCTGAGCTAAGTTACGCACTTCACCTGCAACAACCGCAAAACCTCGGCCTTGCTCACCTGCTCTTGCAGCTTCTACAGCTGCATTGAGCGCTAATAGGTTTGTTTGGAATGCTATTTCGTCTATAACACCAATAATGTCAGCAATTTTTTTACTCGATTCGTTAATAGCCGACATACTGGTTACGGCCTTATTAACAACCTCACCACCTTGAATTGCTTTATCACAGGTTTCTTCAGCTAAGTCATTAGCTACCTTGGCATTATCAGCATTTTGACGTACCGTACTGGTCATCTCTTCCATACTAGAAGCTGTTTCTTCTAATGATGATGCCTGCTCTTCTGTACGCTGGCTTAAATCAGCATTACCTTGTGAAATTTCTTCAGCCCCACTAGCCACCAAAGTGGCTGATGTGTTAATTCGATTAATAACCTCGGTTAGTTTATCTGCTGTTGCATTTGCATCTGTTTTCAGTTTTTCAAACGAGCCTTGGTATTCCTTTTCAATCCGTTTAGATAAATCACCAGTAGCCATGGCATCGAGCATATTGCCAGTATCAGTTACCGCATCGTCAACCACTTTAACTAAACTATTAAGACCCTGAGCTAAACGAAGGAAAAAGCCATCTTTTCCTTGCTCAACCACACGGCTATTTAGCTCCCCTTTACTTGCGGCACTGACCAGCTGAGCAACCTCTTTTTCTATAGCTACTTCTGCTGTTCTGTCTTCCCATTCAACTACAGTTCCAATTCGCTCATCGTCTGGCGTAATAATTGGGTTAGCAACTAAGCCAAAGGTTCTGCCGCCCACTTTAATTTCAGTGCTGTAGGTATCCGTTAACTTAGCCAACATATTTTGCTGATGGGCTGGATTTTTATGAAATATATCAATATTTTGATTCAGTAGATTTTTGCTATCAAAGTTAGGTAAATCAATGCGTATATCATTTTGAGCATTGCTCATCATATTTTTCACCGCGTCATTCATATAAACAATCACATTCGATGCATCTGCAATCATAGTGTTTGTTGCTACAGTGTCTAACGCTCGGCGAACACGTAAGTTCTCCTGTGCTCTGGCACGCTCTGCATCGGCCTTAAATACTTCATCAGTAATATCTTGCCACTCAACAATTGTTCCCAAGCGTTCTCCTTCTTCGTTAAACCATGGCGAAGCAATTAAATCAAAAATAAGACCAGCTAATTTAAGTGTCGCTTTATGGGGCGCATCTAATTTTTTTAATAGCTCGCGCTGATGCGCCGGATGTTGATGAAAATCATCAACACATGTGCCGATTAAATCACTTACAGCAAAGTTAGGTAATACCGATTGCAAATCTCTTTCGCGTGCTTTTAGCATTTGCTTAACTTGTTCGTTGGCAAAAATAATGTTTAAGTCATTATCAGCCATCATCACATTGGCTTGGCATACTTTTAGGGCGTTGGCTAAGTCGGCAGTTTTTTTAGAAGTTCGTTCTAGCTCTTTCTGCTCAGTTATATCTGTGGCGTATTTAATAACTTTTAACACTCGCCCATCCATGTCATAAATGGGGTTATAAGAAGCACTAATCCAAATTTCACGGCCTTGTTTATCAAAACGTAAATACTCTCCTCGGTCGTACTCACCCCGCCCCAGTTTGGCCCAGAAAGTTTGATAATCCGGACTATTTGCATATTCTGGTGCAACAAATAAACGATGGTGCTTACCTTGTATTTCATTAAGTTGGTAGCCAAATGTGGTTAAAAAGTTATCGTTGGCATTAATCACTGTGCCATCTAAGTCAAATTCGATAACTGCTTGTGATTTGTTTATTGCTGCAACTTGTCCAGCTGCTTCGGCTGCCTTTAATTTTTGCATTGTGATCTCTGTGGCAAATTTAACCACTTTAATCACTTGCCCCTGAGAGTCTAAAACAGGATTGTAGGTGGCTTGTATCCACACTTCTTTACCATTTTTTCCAAACCGCTTAAATTCATCTGAAATAAACTCACCCGCGTTCAATCGCTGCCAAAACTGACGATATTCATCACTTTTCGCTTCGCTAGAGCTAATAAATAAAGAGTGGTGCTGACCTTGTATTTCAGCCAGAGAGTAGTCCATTACACGCAGGAAATTAACATTGGCAGTAATGATTCTTCCATTCGGCTCAAATTCAATTATTGCTAATGATTTATGCAATGCATTCATTATCAAATCATTGCTTGATTCAGACTGTTTTGAATTACTAAACCATCCCATGCTTATCACCACCTTTAAGTTATTTACTTTATTTAGTTACTGTTACCGCTAAATATCCATGGTTGCAGGCAAATCAATTAAGGCGACCATTTTTTCGCCTACATTGACTAACCCTGCTACATATTCACTTTCATTGGTCTGGGTTAAACTCGGCACAGCTTTAGCATCTTGCTCTGCAATACTATAAACATCTGCCACTGCATCTACCGTAATACCCATTACTTTACTTTCTTGTTCAAACTCTATTTTTACAATAATCACTACTGTTAACGGCCCATAGGCAATTGTGGGTAAACCAAAACGTAACCTCAAATCAATAATGGGTACTATCGTGCCGCGTAGATTAATAACGCCTTTTACGTACTCAGGGGCATTTGGCAGTGCGGTTATGTCTTCCCAGCTACGGATTTCTTGCACCGTTAATATATCTACTCCGTATTCTTCTTCAGCCATAATAAAGGTAAGAAACTGCTTAATGCCCTCTTTGCGCTGTAGCTCAATATTGCTATTTAATGCTATTGATTCAGAGAACATGAATCCTCCAGAGTCGCTGATGGCTCAATACTCAATGCTTGGCTGCCAGGTTTTTTTAATCCTGAAAGCTTAATCAAACCGCTAATATCTAAAATTAACGAGACACGACCATCACCTAAAATAGTTGCCCCAGAGACTCCGTCCACTTTGTGGTAATTAGCCTCCAAGCTTTTTATAACCACCTGTTGCTGTGAAAGTAAATCGTCAACGAGCACCCCGACTTTTTGGTTATCGTTCTCCACCACAACCAATAAGGTCTTATCTAATGATTCAATCGCACCTTGATGGTTAAAAATCTCGTATAAGCGCAGAATAGGAATGTATTCATCACGTAACCTGAGTACATCTAGGTCTTTACCAACACGGCTTACTTTTGCAATATCAACTTGTAATGACTCTACAATTGAGATCAGTGGAATAATGTAAGTATGCTTGGCCACTTTAACCAATTGCCCATCTAAAATAGCTAAGGTGAGCGGTAGCCGAATAGTAAAGGTAGAACCAATTCCGGCAGCAGATGTCACCTCTACCGAGCCATTTAATGATTGGATATTGCGTTTAACCACGTCCATACCCACACCCCGGCCAGATAAGTCACTTACTTCATCAGCAGTAGAAAACCCTGGCATAAATATAAGTTCGTTAATTTCATCATCTGTTAACTCGCTATCGCCAGTAATTAGCTCGTTAGCAATCGCTTTTTCTTTAATCTTTTGAGTGTTAAGGCCTTGACCATCGTCCATGATTTCAATGACGATATTTCCTCCCTGATGAAAAGCATTTAATGTAACTTTGCCCACAGGATCTTTACCTGCCGCAATACGCTTTTCTACAGTTTCAATACCATGATCCAGTGAGTTTCTTACTAAATGCACCATAGGATCAGATATTTTTTCCATCACAGTTTTATCTAACTCGGTTTGCTCTCCGATCAGCTTTAACTCCACCTCTTTATTAAGCTTTTGAGCAATATCACGCACCAGACGTGGAAAACGACTAAATACAAAATTAATTGGCAGCATACGAATACGCATCACGTTTTCTTGTAAGTCTCGGGTATTATGCGCTAGTTGCGCCAATCCCTCTTGAAGCGAGGTTACCGCAGTGGCTGTCATTTCCTGTTCGCTAAGCTGATTTAACATTGCTTGGGTAATAACCAACTCACCCACCATATTAATCAATGAATCAACCTTATCTATACCAACCCGAATAGAGGTAGATTCTGGCGCGGCTTTTGCGCTGGGCGCATTGGCAGCTGCCTTTGCTTTATTTGCTTTGGGTTGCTCAGCAGTTTTGGGAGCTTCCTCCACAACAGCCGGTTCGTTAATTACTTCCTCTGATCCAGCTTTAGCATCATTAAATAAGCCACCGCATAGCTCGACTTTAATATCTGCATCATCTTCAACCCATTCAAAAATCTCTTTAATGGCTTGCTCATCGCGCTCAGTGTTTAAGAAAAACCGCCAATATAAAAAGCACTCATCGCTGGTTAATTCTTTAATATCAGGTATGGCATCGGTGAATGCCTGTACTTCTAACTCACCAAGCTCGGCTAACTCGCTGATCATAAACAAAGGTTCATTACCGGTTTTAAAAAGATGAAAATGTGGTTTAAAATCAATCTGATAAGTATTAACTATAACCTGCTCATGATGTGTTTCTTCCCCTTGCTCCTCACCAGCTGGCATACCTAGTAATTTTTCGAACTGCTCACGTAAAGTATCTGCTTGGGCTAAATCTGGTTCTTCCTGTACTTTTAGCGAACTTAACAAAGCCCTTAAGCAATCCACTGATTTAAGTAATAAATTAATATGCTCGCTAGTTATATTGCGCTCACCTTCACGAATTTGATCCAATAATGTTTCTAATACATGGGTAAAATTTGCAATTGAGTTAAATCCAAAAGTAGCACTGCCCCCTTTTATTGAATGAGCAGCTCTAAATATAGTATTAATGGTTTCTAAGTCTTCTTCGCCTGGCACTAAGTTGAGTAATTCAGTCTCCATGATATCGAGGCCTTCAAAACTCTCTTCAAAGAACACTTCAAAAAACTGGCTTAAATCAATACTCACAGTGCACTCCTAAGTTAACGGATTACTTTTTTTAGCACGGCTAATAGCTGATCTGGATTAAAAGGTTTTACAATCCATCCTGTTGCCCCAGCAGCTTTACCTTCTACTTTTTTATCCATCCCCGACTCCGTAGTAAGCATAAGCAGCGGTGTAAACTTGTAATCTGGTAGCCCTCTTAGCTCTCTAATAAGTGTGATCCCATCCATAATTGGCATGTTTACATCAGAAATAACTGCATCAAAACCTTGTTGCTTGGCAATGGCTAATGCCTCGCTGCCATCTTTGGCTTCGGTAACATCAAACCCTGCTGTTTTTAACGTAAAGCTCACCATTTGGCGCATTGATGCAGAATCATCGACAGCTAAAATTCTTTTCATATAAACCTCTAGTTAGTACTTTCTGAAGCTAAATATTCACTTAAACCGAGTTGTTCAATGGCATTTTTTAATGCGTCACTGCTGCCAACCCAGGCAATTTTTTGATTGATAGTAAGAAGGTGTTTTTGTAGGGCACAAAGGAGTTGAACCGAGGCGGTATCAGCAGACATGACATCGCTAATATCCAGACAAATATCTCGGCTATTATTAAGCTCGCTTAATAAATCTTGATGTAAAACGTCAACCTGAACAATTGAAAGCTCATTTGGTAGTTTAAGCATTTTTAAGCTTTTCCTTATCAACTCAATCCATAACAAAAGCTTAGACCGAGATAAAGAAAACGCCATAAAAACGACTAAAAAATAACTAATTAATTAAAAACAGCTGTTAAAAAACGTAAAAAGGGGCACAAAGCCCCTTGAAAATTGTTAAACCATTAAAAACTAGTTTTTGTAGTAATCTGCTATTTCAATAAATTCTGCTGTTAATTTTGTAGTATTCACCAAAGGCACATCTCCTTGTTTAAATTCGGGCTTAAAAATAGCTCTCAGGGCGCCACTACCATCAACAAGTGCAACCGATGCACTATGATCCACCGCATAGTCAGATTCATCACTATCACTAATTGCATAAATTAATCCCAGCTCTCGTACAAATGGAAATAAGTCTTTATGCTCCCCAGATACAGCTAAAAATTTAGGGTTAAAATAATCTATGTACTCTTTACGCTTTTGAGCAATATCTCGTTTAGGATCAACAGATATAAACCACACCTGCAGTGGATAGTCAGCTTGTAAGTTTTTATAGACATTGTTGAGCTTAGCAAGCGTCATTGGACAAATGTCAGGGCAGCTTGTGTAGCCTAAAAACACTAAGTTCCATTGATCTAAAAACTGCTTTTTGGTTACTAACTCCCCCTGTTGATCATTTAGCGAGAAATCAGATAACGGTTTTGCAGTTTCGTACACTAATGCATCAAGATCTTGTAAACTTTTTTTATCATCACATGCCGATAAAAAAAGCACCGAAAAAACAATTAACCCACACCATAACTGCTTCATATAACTAGCCATTTATCTATAAATAAGATAACAAAGAGTATCATTAAATGAACAATCGAAAAACGAAATAAATCCATTGCGGTGTCTTCTTTGGCGGCAAATTTTAAGTTAATTGCTTTGTATATAAAGAGTATATTAAGGATACAGGCCCCACTTAAATAAATAAGTCCCGACATACCTATCAAATAGGGTAATACGCACACAATGGCTAATAGCACTGAGTACGCGAGCACACAGGTTTTACAAAAATCAATACCATGGGTGACAGGTAACATAGGGATTTTAGCGCGTTCGTAATCACTTTTACGCGCGATTGCTAACGCCCAAAAGTGCGGAGGAGTCCATGTGAATATAATCATAACCAACAACCAAGGAGCGGCTGCCATTTGATTGGTTTCAGACACCCAACCAAGTAAAGGTGGCATGGCGCCAGCCAAACCACCAATCACTATATTTTGTGGCGTGGCGCGTTTTAAAAACGACGTATAAATAAATGCGTAACCAACAAGTGCAAATAAGGTAAGTATGGCAGTGAGTGTATTTGCCCACAACATCAACATAATAAACCCTGCCACGCCAATAACAGCAGCAAAACTCAATGCGTGTAATTTACTTAAGCGTCCTTTGGCGACTGGGCGGTGGCGTGTACGTGCCATTTTACTATCAATTTCACTATCAACCACATGATTGATAACGGCAGCTGCCGCAGAGAGTAAACCAATCCCTAATAAACTTATGAACTGAACCCCAATGCCTCTACCAACGTCAGGGGCGAGAGCCAAGCCCACCCATGCCGTTAACACCAACATAGCCACCACTTTAAATTTACTGATTGCTAAATAATCTTGGATTAAATGATAACTTTTAGTCAATAACGATGGGCTATAAACGGGCTGCATTGCTTTTTTGTTAATTGTAAGTGCCATAACGATTCCCCTTTAGGTACGGACTTTTAGGTAATAACATAACCTAACCATAGTTAATAACAGTATGGCAGCCATTAAGTTATGCGCCAGCGCAACACTGATCGGAAAGTGAAAATATACTACAGCTAACCCCAACGCTATCTGGCAAAATAACGCTACCAACACACTCACTGTGCAGCTTTTGATTTTTTGTGAATAGGCATGGCTATATATTCGCCACATAACGAGTGCCAACACAATACAAGTGACCAATGCCCACATACGATGCAGTAAATGAATAGACATACGCGCTTGTTGTGATAACACGCCAAACTCATAATTACTGTGCTCTAACGGTAACTGAAAAACACTACTGAGCGAAAACGGCTGAGCATAGCTACATAGCGGCAAACCATTACAATGTGGCGCGGCATAATTAGCCGCTAACCAGCCACCTAGAGCGATTTGTAAAATAAGTACCGTGAGCGCCACCAAGCTTAGTTTAAAGTGAGGTTTTGCACCTGCGTCCCCACCCGTAATAGGCTGACTGGTCAGCCTTAAGTACAACAACGTTAATAACGCCAAAATGCTAAACCCTCCGAGTAAATGCCCCATCACAATTAGCGGCTGCAGGTTCATAGTCACCGTCCACATGCCAAGCGCAGCTTGAAAAATAACAAGCAAAAGCAGTAGCATCGGTAATTTTACAGGCGTAGTTGGATACTGGCGTTTTACAAAAGCCAAAATAAACAACACTAAAATTAATACTCCGAGCGTGCCAGCAAAATAGCGATGAATCATTTCTTTCCATGCCTTTGCTGTTTCAAATATCATATCGGGGTAGCTTTGAATCGCATGCGCAATCTCGGCCTCATGTTTTGGTACGGTTAAAAAGCCATAACAACCAGGCCAATCGGGGCAACCAAGCCCTGCGTCACTTAAGCGCGTATATGCGCCTAAAGCCACCACAATTAATGCGAATAAACTCGTTGCTAATACCAAATTTTTATAGTTTTTATACATAGCAGCCTCTACTTAGCTTGAGCGAGAGTAATTAAGTAATTTTTTTAGATCTTTCAATAATCCCTTTTGTATCAAACGGTTTTCTTGTGGTTGAGGGTTAAATGGATATTCCAGCACAATCAGTCCCATATGGTCTATTAAATACAAGCTCGCGGGTCTTAACTGCTGTTGTGCAGCAATCATATGCCAATGCGGCTTCGCTGCTTCGGGTTCACCAATTATCGCCATATCTACTTTGTGTTGGTTTTTGCCAAGGGCAACATATAAATTATCTAAAGCGGCGAGCTGCTCAGAGCAAGGCTCTTTGCATTGTGCTGAATAATTTAAAGCAATAGTCCATTGTTTTGGATTATGCTGCTGCCAATTGTCTAGCTTAATTTCACGTTTTAAAAACTCACCATGATTAGTAATTGCTGTAGGTAGCCAATCAAGTTTTAACGCGCTGTAAGCCAGCACTAAAGGGATAGCGCAGCATACAACAAAGAGCAACAGGGGTTTATTTTTCATTATCTATCCTCTTCTTGCTTGCAAAAATAGCAACTACCACACAGGCAATCGCAATTAAAAACCACTGTACTGAGTAGGCATAATGTTTTTCTGGACTCATCACAACAGCTTCATAATGGGGGGCCGCAATCTCATCTTCGTCGCCTTGGCGATAGGCCATAAAATCCACTAAAGGTCGCTGGGATTGGCTACTGAGTGATTGCAGATCAATGATTTGAATTCGTTTAGCTAAATCTGACTGAGTATTGCTATTAGCTAAGGTAAAGCCACTTAAGTTATCTTCTTTAATTTGTGCCGTTAACGTAAATTTACCACTAGGTATTGTCACGTTTGGTAGGACTTCTCTTGAACTGCCAGCTTTTACCCAGCCTAAATTAACTAATAAAAAGCGCGAATCATCAGCTAATTTTAATAATGCCAGTAAGTCGTAACCAACCTGACCATTATAAATTTGGTTATCGAGCAGCCAATAATTATTGGTATCAAAATAACCACTCAGCGAAACTAATACGCCGGTTTTATTCCACTCTTTTGGCAGTTGTTGCAACTGTGCCCAGCTCATAACTCCTTGCTGTTGAATATTTTCAATGGCATTAAGCTGTTGTTGCTTTTGATCTGCGCGCTGTAATTGCCAAAACCCTAAACGCACACAAACTAATACCACAATAACAACCAGGCAAACTGTAATTATTGAGCTAAGCTTTTGTTTGTTAAATACAACTAACTGCATAAGGGTAAATCCAGTGATTATTAAAATTATTATTGTTCTACTGTTATTATTTATATTGTTTAATTTATTTCGTGCTTTATTAATTATGGTGTCGGGAAAAACCAATGGACGCCCCATGTCTCACTTTTTAGGGCGTCGAGTGTTATTTTCTGTTGTGGTATTAGTGATGGTAATTGCCGCACTAAAGCTCGGTTTAATTACGGCAAATCAATCACCTTTGCCCACTACAGTACATATACAAAAACAAACAAACATAGCCAAACAACATCAACAAAATGCCAGTACCACGCCGCAGCTTGAAACGCGAAGTGCTTATTTTTTGTAAAGTGGCCTTTTAAAATCCGTAGGAAAACGATTAATAAAATAATGGTACCTAAGGTGACATGCATACCGTGAAAACCGGTTAGCAAAAAGAAGGTATTACCGTAAATTCCCGCATCAAGGGTTAAATTAAGGTCATTATAAGCATAAATATATTCTTCTACTTGGAGCCCTAAAAAGCATACTCCCAGCAAAATAGTTACGCCTAAAAACACCTTAAGTGGAGTACGTTTGTTATTTTCCATCGCTACATGGGCAAAATGCAGAGTTACCGACGAAGCCAATAAAATAAGGGTATTTATCAGTGGTAACCCTTGCCAACCCATTGCTTGAGTAGAGGTGCCCCCAGGGGTATTTAACAATGGCCACACAGCCTCAAAAGTAGGCCATAACACTTCGTTAGTCATGGCGTTGTTATCGGCGCCTCCAAGCCAAGGCACAGAAAACATGCGAGCATAAAAAAGGGCCCCAAAAAAGGCCATAAAAAACATGACTTCTGAAAAAATAAACCAGCTCATACCTTGTCTAAATGAGCGATCCATTTGTGCAGAATATAAACCTTGATGCGACTCTTCAATCACATTTTTAAACCAGCTAAACAGCATATAAAGCAATACGGCAATACCCACATACAGTAAGTAAACACCACTGCCTCCCTCTTTACCCATATCCATAACTGTTAAGGCTGCCCCTACCGCAATAAAAAATAGCGCCACCGCGCCAACTATTGGCCATGGGCTTTGATCAGGTACGTAATAATGTTCATATTTTTGATTCATTTCATTTGCTCCTAGTTTTTCACTAGTTTTATAAGCTAGTTATTACTGGCTACTAACTTCTCGCTAATATCAAATACGGTATAAGACAGAGTTAACTCCTCCACATCACTAGGTAACTCAGTATCAACATAAAAAAGTAATTTAAACTCTAACTCCTCGCCAGCTTTCAAAGGTTGCTGGTCAAAGCAAAAACACGCTATTTTGTGTAAATACTTAGCCGCTTTACCCGGCGCTACCGAAGGTATCGCTTGCATCACTTTGTCTTCATTACTATTGTTTTTAGCGCTAAACATAACCTCACGCATGGCCCCTGGTTTTACATCTACACTGTATTCTTTAGATTTAACCTCAAAAGGCGCACCACTTTGGGCATGGGTGGTAAAACTAACGCTAACTTCTCTATTCTCAGTAACCAAGGTACTTTGCTGTGCTTGCTCTAACGAGGGCTTACCATTAAGCCCGGTTATATCGCAAAACACGTCATATATAGGTACCATGGCAAATGCAAAAGCAAACATTGCAATGCAAATAACCACCAGCTTTTTTAATAACGGCAAGTGAGTCATTATTTAATGTCCGGCGGCGTTGAGAACGTATGATATGGCGCTGGTGAATCAACTTCCCATTCAAGCCCTTCTGCCCCATCCCAAACTTTTGCAGGCACTTTATCTCCCCCTTTTGCACATTTATACACAACAACAACGAACAGTAATTGCGATAAACCAAAGGCAAACCCACCTATACTAATAATGGCGTTAAAGTCAGCAAACTGCAGTGCATAATCTGGAATTCGACGTGGCATACCAGCTAACCCCACAAAATGCATTGGGAAAAACAGCACATTTACACTTACCAAGGACAACCAAAAATGCCATTTTGCCAAAGTAATATTGAACATATTTCCGGTCCATTTTGGCAACCAATAATAAGCCCCCGCCATAATAGAAAATACCGCGCCCGTCACCAGCACATAATGGAAGTGTGCAACTACAAAGTAGGTGTCGTGGTATTGAAAATCAGCAGGTGTGATCGCCAACATCAATCCCGAAAAGCCACCTAAAGTAAACAGCACAATAAATGCGATACTAAACAGCATGGGCACTTCAAAGCTAATAGAGCCACGCCACATAGTTGCTACCCAGTTAAATACTTTTACACCGGTAGGTACCGATATCAACATAGTCGCATACATAAAAAACAACTCACCCGCCACGGGCATACCTGTGGTAAACATATGATGCGCCCACACAATAAAGCTCAACAAGGCAATCGAGGAAGTGGCGTACACCATAGAGGCATAACCAAATAGTTTTTTACGTGAAAAAGTAGGAACAATCGTAGAGATAATGCCAAAGGCAGGCAAAATCATAATATAAACTTCAGGATGACCAAAAAACCAAAATATATGCTGGAACATTACCGGATCGCCACCACCAGCGGCGTCAAAGAAGCTGGTCGCAAAGTATTTATCGGTGAGTACCATAGTAACTGCACCAGCAAGTACCGGCATTACTGCAATAAGTAAAAAAGCCGTGATCAGCCATGTCCACACAAATAACGGCAGTTTCATCCATGTCATACCCGGAGCACGCATATTCACTATGGTGACCACCACATTAATGGCACCCATAATCGAACTGATACCCATTATATGTACCGCAAATACAAACATTGCTGTGTTGTCGTTACTATAAGTGGTGGAAAGCGGAGCGTAAAAGGTCCACCCAAATGCAGGACCGCCACCAGGCATAAACAATGACGCTAACAAAATCAAAAACGCAAATGGTAAAATCCAGAAGCTCCAGTTGTTCATTCTCGGTAATGCCATATCTGGCGCACCAATCATTAACGGAATCATCCAGTTTGCCAATCCAGTAAATGCAGGCATTACTGCACCAAACACCATGATTAAACCGTGCACTGTGGTCATTTGATTAAAAAAGTGAGGATCAACCAATTGTAAACCCGGCTGAAATAACTCAGCCCGAATAACCATGGCCATTGCTCCACCAATCAAAAACATGGTGAGAGAAAAAATTAAATATAAGCTTCCGATATCTTTATGGTTGGTTGTAAATAACCAGCGCTTAAAGCCTGTTGCAGGTTGATGGCCATGATGAGCCTCATTGGAATTAGGTTGTTCTGCAATGCTACTCATTATTTAGCCTCCCCATCAGCATCCAGTGCCGCTTGTATTTCGCTTGGTTGAATTACCTCTCCGGTGTCATTACCCCATGCGTTACGCTTATAAGTAATAACGGCTGCTATCTGCTTAATAGATAATTGCTTTGCGAAAGACTGCATCGCTGTACCTGGTTTACCATGAAGTAAGATATCGATATGACCTTTGATATCACCTATAACTATTGGGCTGCCTTTAAGTGCTGGAAAGACACCCGGCAAACCTAAACCTGTAGGTTGATGACACGCTGCACAGCTCGCCATATAAACTTGCTCACCAAGAGCCATCAGCTCCTCTTTTGGTACCACTTGATCTAATAACGCAGCGTCTGCTTCAGCCGCTTTTTGTTTAGCTTGTTTAGCTTCTGCCAACCACGTTTTGAAGTCTTCTTCTGTTTTTGCTTCTACCACAACAGGCATGAAGCCATGATCTTTACCACACAGCTCTGCACACTGCCCGCGGTAAGTACCTACTTCATTAATATTGGTCCATGTTTCGTTAATAAACCCAGGGTTTGCATCTTTTTTAACTGCAAAATCAGGCACCCACCATGAGTGAATTACATCATCTGAAGTCATTAAAAAACGAACTTTTTGGTTAATCGGTAGCACTAGTGGCTTATCTACTTCGAGTAAATAATTCGGGTTTTTATCGGCAAGATTCGTTATTTCATTTTGAGGAGTCGCTAACATTGAATAAAACTCAACGTCCTCCCCCATATACTCGTAATGCCACTTCCACTGTGATCCAGTAATTTTTATGGTGATATCAGCTTTGCTGGCATCCTCCATGGCAATTAACGTTTTAGTCGCAGGAATGGCCATAACAATTAAGATGACAAAAGGAATGGCAGTCCAGAGTATTTCTACTTTGGTACTTTCATGAAACTGGGCAGGGACAGCCCCTTTAGACTTGCGATGATGGATGAGTGCCCAAAACATAATGGCAAACACGATCACCCCAATCACACAACATATTAAAAATATGGTCATGTGCAGTTGGTATACATTATTACTTATATCAGTTACGCCTTTACGCATATTATATTGGCTATTAGCAAGCACATTTTGCGAAAAAACTAACAATATAAGCCACAAGGAAGAACTCAGCTTACCCATGTGACGGCTCCTTTGATGCTATTGCTGACGCAAAGCGAAGAGGCATACGGCTTAAACGCCCATTCGTTATTTTTATTTTTTATAAGGGTGCTGGAGTTACTAAATATGTGTGCTCAAAACGACAAGGCTGTGAGTTATTTTTATTCCAGCTCTTTAATAACTAGTTAAAAAATAAACAATAAGCAAGGTGAGTATGAAAAATAAACAAGGGGGTTACTTAAAAAAGTGCAGCAAAAAAATATTAACTAATGAGGTAATTAATCTAAGAGTCAGAGTTGGTAAGGGGTAGCTTGAATAACAGCGGAAAAAATATAAAGTTTTATGATTTAAAACAATTAGAATAAATTTGTTTATTTATAAAGTATTTAGCGATTTTTTGAAATAACAAAAAGCGATTCACAAGCAATATCGTACAAAAATAATTCATGTAAAAACAGCGCCTAATCAATATTAAGCGCTAAGTTATGTTTAACTATCACATCCAATCAGCGTTACGAATAACACCCACCGCTAAACCTTCAATATTGAAAGATTCATTTTCCAAGTCTACTTCAATAGCTGAAAACTCGTCATTTTCAGCATGCAGTAATACTTTTCTGCCGGCTTTTTCTAGACGTTTAACCGTAACATCATCATCCACTCGAGCAACAACAACCTGACCATTTTCAGCTACTTGAGTTTTATGTACAGCGAGTAAGTCGCCATCCATAATGCCAATATCTTTCATACTCATGCCGTTAACACGCAGTAAAAAATCGGCCGCAGGTTTAAACATTAAAGGGTCAATTTTACAGTGGCTTTCTACATGCTGTTGCGCCAATATTGGCTCACCCGCAGCAACTCGACCAATTAAAGGTAAGCCCAGTTGCTCTGGCTCTTCTTCTTCAACAAGCTGAATACCCCGACTCGCGCCCGGCTTCATTTTAATCACACCTTTTTTAGCCAGTGCTTTTAAATGTTCTTCTGCAGCATTTGCACTTTTAAAACCCAATGTTTGTGCAATCTCGGCACGTGTAGGAGGCATACCAGTGTCTTTAATAAACACTTTGATAAGTTCGAGTATTTGCGCTTGGCGTTTCGTTAATGGTCGCATACAACTGGTTTTCCATACAGTACAATTAACTGTGAGTATATACAGTTATTTAAAAATCGCAAATATAAATTAATACCTCATAAGTGATGATGGCTAAACAATAAGATGCTTTAAAACCCCAATAATAAATGTAATTATTAGCAGCGCATTACCATATTAATTCTCAATTACTTATCCAAGGAGCTAGCATGAGTATTTGGCACCAACCAATTACATTAGAGTTTTGTAAGCAATTAGATCAAGGGATCACTGGCCAAGGCACGCTCATGAAGACCATGGGAATTGAAATCAGTGAAATTGGAGATGACTACTTAGTCGCCACTATGCCAGCCATACCTGAGCATCATAACCCTATGGGTATAGTGCATGGCGGTGCCAATGTAGTCCTTGCTGAAACCGTAGCAAGTTATGCCGCTAACTTTGTAGTTGATTTCAGTCGATTTTATTGTGTTGGGCAAGAGATCAGCGCCAGCCACTTAAAAGCGTCACGCAATGGCACATTAACGGCTACCGCAAGGGCTTATCATATTGGTAAACGCAGCTCAGTTTGGGATATTAAAATAACCAATAGTCGCAATGAGCTTTGCTGCGTATCAAGAATGACCGCAGCCGTAGTCGAACGAAAAGGTTAAATTACTTTTCCAGAGGGTAAATAGTAACTTCTATGCCTGCGCCAATTGCAGATATGCGTAACAAGGTATCTGCATGCAAGGCCTGATTAAAACATTTTGGCGACGTACCCGACTCAAACCCCATATCAAACGTTCTGCGAGAACAACTTAACCATTGCTTTAATGCATTGCGTGAACACGACTCAATTAGCTCACATAAGTGATTAATTGCTTTATCAGGTGTGGTTATTTCACCAGCTACTTCGATGCGTGCCAGTTGGCGGTATTCGTCTTTATCATAATGTAAAATGGTTGCGACCTTTTTTAAATCAGCAACTAATACGCTAATATCTTGCTTTGACTCAAGCTCGAGATCTACATTTAAAAATTGAATTTCCGACATACAGTTGTGTTACCCCACTTAAATTTCACCGCAAACTTTAACCTAATTTTGCATTTATACCAAATCAACAGCTTATAATTTATTTAATTCCTTTATTAAGCTGCAAGTATTAAAGTAACGGTTAATACAGCTATTAACCTAATGATAGCTAGCTCCATTAGGTACCTTGCACAAAAAATAATAATAATGAGAAAGCGAATGAACAAACGCATTTTTAAAACAGCCCGTAAGCTGCATAAATGGCTAGGCTACTTTTTAGTAATACAAATTTTTGCATGGCTGCTTGGCGGTTTATTTATGAGCGCCATGCCACTTGAAAAAGTACACGGTAAACACCTTGCAAACCGCAAACTAGAAAACCCTTTCAGCCAAGCCGATTACACAGCCTCACTTGATAAAATTATTGCGAATACACCACAACCCCAGCAAATTAATTATAGTCACTTTTTAAATACCCCAGTAATTACAGTAACTACAGCGAGTAAAACCTATAGTTTTAATGGTACAACTGGCGACCCACTTTCAGCACCAAGCAAGGCACAAATAATCACTAATGCCCACGCTCACCTTTTAATTAATGCAAACGTTATAAGCACTAAAAAGCTGGCAACCAGTTTTAGAGAAGCCGGGTTTAAAGAAAATATTTGGCAAGTTAATTTTAACGATATGCTTAGTACCAGCTTATATTTTAATGCTGATAACGGCGAGTTCATTACAGTTCGCAGTAATATTTGGCGAGTGTTTGACTTCTTTTGGATGTTACACATTATGGATTACGATGAGCGCGAGGATTTTAACAACCCGTTACTCATTAGCTTTGCTGCCAGCAGTGTGTTTTTTAGTTTTACTGGTTTTATTTTATTACTGCAAAACATCCGATTAAGAACAAGAAAACGTAAGCTATCCTGAGTTTTTAAGCAGGTTGTACAGAAAACTGATTTACCATTTAGGTTATTCTCTTTAAAATCGCGGCTCCTGTAGTTCACTAAAGTGATAGGATATGCCGCATTTTATTTTTGCGTTATTGCTTTGCGTTATCAGCTTTACTATTAATGCTGAGCAATTTACTCGTTTTTCCAGTGCTAAAAAACACTTAATTAAAACCTTACCAACGGATGCAAAAAGTATCTATTGTGGTTGCGACATAAAACGTAAAGGCAAAAAGTTAGTACCCGATGCAACCCATTGTGGTTATGTGCCACGCAACACATTTACCCGCTCAGGTAACGTGAACCAACGCGCTCTGCGAATAGAATGGGAACATATTGTACCCGCTTGGGAGTTCGGTCATCAGTTACAATGCTGGCAAGATGGTGGACGTAAAAATTGCCGTAAAGTAAGTGCAAAGTTTCGCATGATGGAAGCTGATATTAACAATTTAGCTCCCGCAATCGGTGAAATTAACGCTGATCGTTCAAACTATCGCTTTGGCATGTTAGCCCAAAATGCTAATCAATATGGTCGCTGTGAGGTTAAGGTTAATTTTAAACAACGCGTTATAGAGCCTCCGGTTTATGCACGTAAACGTATTGCCGATGCATACGCTTACATGCAAAAAACTTATGGTTTAAAAATATCAAATCAACAACAAAAGCTGTTTAATGCGTGGCAACAACAAGCTTATGCCGCAAACACCGACAGTAAAAAGCTGTAACTTATGTTTATAATGCTTGGTGTGGTCCAAATATTTCGTAATGAATATTCGCGCTCTGTACACCTAAGTCAAGTAGTTGGCCTTTTACATAAGCCATAAATGAAGCTGGTCCACACAAATAAAATGCCCCTTCGCTAATAGGCAGTGATGCTTCAAGCACAGATAAATCCATAAGACCTGTGTAATCACATCCCCCACCACCTTGATTAAACCAGGTTAAGGTTTTTAGTTGTGGATGCATAGCCGTTTGCTGAGCTAGGTAGTCTTTAAATGAATACTCAAGGCTATTTTCACACGCGTGTAAGTAACTAATCGCTTGATTAGTATTGTCGCTCAATAGCGTTTGCAGCATAGCCATCATTGGGGTTTGGCCAACACCTGCAGAAATAAGCACAACGGGGCTTGTTGCATCTTTCAAAAAGAAATCACCTGCTGGTGGGTATAGCTCTACTCGTGCGCCCTGCTCTAGTGAGTGTAAATAGTTAGACACCACGCCAGGCTGTGGTTGGCACTCTTTTTTAACGCTAATACGATAGTTTTTAGCATTGCTCTTTTGCGAAATAGAATACTGGCGGATCTCTTCATATTCTGCCCCCTCAGGCTTAACTTTAATGCCAATATATTGTCCTGGCTTGTGGGAAATAACAGCTTTGCCGTCTAAAGGTGTGAGGATAAAGCTGGTTACAAATTCAGACTCAACATGTTTATGAGTAATTTCAAACTTCCGTGTACCTACCCAGCCACCATGATTATTTTTACTGTGTGCATACAACGCTGCTTCTTCGGTAATACAAATATCAGCCAGTAGGTTATAAGCTTCTCGCCATGCGTATTCAACATCAGCTGTAAACTGATCAGGAATAAGCTCTTTAAGTGTGCCGATCAAATGCGCCCCTACAATAGGGTAGTGTTCGGGTAAAATATTCAAGCTGGTATGCTTATGGTTAATTCTAGCTAATGCCTCTTTTAACACGGCTAAATTATCAATATTTTGCGCATACGCAGCCAAGGCATTAAATAATGCAAATTGCTGACGACCCGTTTCTTGGTTAGTCATATTAAAAATATGTTTAAGTTCCGGGTTATGGCTAAACATGCGCTTATAAAAATGATCGGTGACGGCTGTACCCGCTTCTGCAAGTAATGGAGCTGTACTTTTTACAATCTCAATAGTTTTTTCAGATAACATTTTGGTTTCCTATGGGTGAACTAACCACGACGCCCATCAACACGACGCCGCGTTAATATAGGAGTGCAGTGAATTAAAAATAATAAAAAGGCCAGTAACCAAAGCACAGCACTGATCTGCCAAGCTAGGTGTGGCCCAATAAAAGACGGGAGAAAAGCACGAATAATTGCGGCACTAAACACCAATGCAAATGCAAGATTCATAAAACCAGGAATACTAAGTGAGCGACCGGTATGTCCTAGTGATACCCGTGTCATCATGGCTAAAATCATCATGCCGATACCACCAATAGTGATAAAATGCAGAGCATCTTTAAACAGTATTGCACTGCTATAAAAACTGATTGCCACTAACATTAAACCTATACCTAAAGCTAAATACGCAAAGTGTAACGACCATAATAATGGGACTTTTAGGACTTGCTTGTTCCACCAGCAAACACCGCGAACTAAATGCAAAAACGCTGCACTCATCACAACTAGTGCCGGGTTAATTACAGTGAAAAATAATTTACTAATAAAAAATAATGCTATCGCCAATACCGATAAGTATAAAATAGCTTTATCTATGTTTGGTGTGCGTACCTGCTTAGATAAGCCCAGCCCTTTGGCAGTAAAAAAGGGTAATACACGCCCAGCTACAACTCCTACCAACAAGCTTATAACCAGTACTGCGGTATCAACCATTGCAAGCGCTAGCTGCGTTTGGTTTTTTAGCACTAGTATTAAATACAACATATTGAGCGTACATAAAAATGAAAGAATAAATAAAAACAAGTAGTTGCGTTTACTGCTCGCTTTTATCAACATGCTGGCTAACACTATAATTACCGAGAGCCACCAAACAACTTGTAAAATCAGTACCGCATAAACATTAAACTGAGCAATGCTAGGCACAACTACAAAAAAACTAAGCCGTGCACTAAGCCATATTAGGCTAAGCCACATCAATGGTTTACCGTTAATACTTGCAACACCGGTCCATGTTTGTGCTGCAGTAAGTAAAAAGCCAGCCACAACCACGCCCGCAAAACCAAATAACATTTCATGTGCATGCCACAAATTAGCAGGCATAACTAAATACCACTGTGCATCGCCACTTAAAATAAGTAACCAATAACCCACAGACAAACACGCTAGTGATCCACCAGCTAAAAAAAAGGGTCTAAATGCCAACATCCATAATGACCATTGTGATACCTGATGAAATGCGACCTGCGCTGGCATAGGTTCGGCTAAGTTTATGGGCTTCATTAGCGCACCTCCTGTCCCAGCCCATGCTGTGCCACACAGCGCAGTACGTAACTCACTTTGATAATAGCCGCGAGAACAATCGTGCTAATATGTGCAAAAATTTGTACCGGTATAGAAAAGTAGCCTGCATAGGGATAACTTATTAGCAGCGTAATCAACACCCCCAATACGCTAATACATAGCATCTTATTTGCATGAGATAGCACACGGTAATACAGAGAATTAGACTTCACTGAATAATTAACCTGCTCTAAAAAAATACTGCTCATAACAACTCCAATAACTGCTTTCGTTATTTTGTTATTACACAGACCATGCCAATTAAATAAAACTCTTAAATTCAAAGCGTTATTTAATTTCACTTTACAAAAAGAGTCTTTATGACCTACTATAAAAACCAATTAAATACACTAACAGGTCATTTTGACATGAACCAACAACTCAATCTGACTCGAGTTGCCTTGGAGCTTGCACAAAGCACCTTACATGCCCACAGTTTTGAGCAGCTCTTAGCCACAGTTGAACGTGTTATTCCAAGTAATGCTAGCGCCTTGTTAATTCGCCAAGGCGAGCAATTAAAACCTTTAGCGATTAAAGGTTTAATGCCTGATAGCTTAGGCAGGCGCTTTAACATTGCAGAGCATCCTCGCCTAGATGCTATTTGTAATCACCGCTTGGCACTGCAATTTGCACATGACTGCCCGCTTCCAGACCCATATGACGGCTTACTACTAGCTAAAACGGGTGATATTCCAGTGCATGCCTGCTTAGGGTTACCGCTTTATGATAAAGATTCGCTGCTTGGTATTTTGACCTTTGATAGCCTAAACGCTGATGCGTTTGACGGCATTACCGCTGATACGCTTAATACCTTACAAACCTTGTGCAGTGCGCACTTTAAAACAGCCCTAGAGCTTGCCCATTACAAACAACATGCCCAGCACTCAAGTGAATTAGTACAAGAGTTAAACCGTGAGGCGCTCAAGCGTGATGGTGGTGAAATTATTGGCCAAAGCCCAGTAATACAAACCCTTAAAAACGAAATAAAGCTGGTTGCAGCCTCTAATTTTAGTGTATTAATTTTAGGTGATACTGGGGTCGGCAAAGAGTTGGTGGCGCGTAATATTCACTTGCATTCAGCACGCAAAGATCAGCCATTGATCCATTTAAATTGTGCATCACTGCCTGAAAACCTCGCCGAAAGTGAATTTTTTGGCCATGCAAAAGGCGCCTTTACGGGGGCACAAAATGCTCGCCAAGGTAAGTTTCAGTTAGCCGATGGCGGTACCTTATTTTTGGATGAAATAGGCGAGCTACCACTGGCAATGCAAAGTAAATTATTACGGGTACTGCAAAGTGGCGAAGTACAAACCGTTGGTGAAGATGAACTTAAATATGTTGATGTTAGAGTGATTGCAGCCACTAACCGTGATTTGAAACACGAAGTAGAACAGGGGCGATTTCGCGCCGACTTATATCATCGCCTAAGTGTGTACCCGTTAAGCGTGGCGCCGTTAAAAGCCCGTGATGAAGATGTTATTTTATTAGCCGGTTATTTTTTGGAAAAAACAGCTCGTAAGCTTGCGATTAAACAGCTAAAACTCAGCATTGAAACGCAATTACTGCTAAAAAAATATGACTGGCCTGGCAATGTAAGAGAGCTGGAACATGTTATTAATCGCGCCGCATTAAAAGCTAAACAGCATCAATGGCAGCAGCCAATTATTACTATTCAGCCAGAGCATTGCGAGCTAAACTTAAGCGCTGTTAACACCTTAGCTCTTGAACACTCAAACCAGCTTGCAACCACACCTTTAACAAACAACATTTCGTTAAAACAAGCCACCGATACTTACACTCAGCAGCTTATTATACAGCAACTTAAACAACATAATTATAACTGGGCAAGCACAGCGCGTAGTTTACAGGTCGACCGCGCTAACTTAACACGGCTAGCCAAGCGCTTGGGTATTTCTATAAAAAAATCGTTGTAGCTTTTTTAACTTAATTTACGCTGCTTAAAATAGGTTTTTAATAACTGACTAAACGCTTGCACTTTCGCAGTACGATGCACTAAATGATGCGTCACTAACCATAAGTCAGTAGGCCAACTAAGTTCGTTAGGTAATACAGGCACTAAATCAGAGTATTGCGCTGCAACATCATGTTGTAATCCGCCAATCCCTAGCCCCTTAACGATGGCGCGAGTAGCCTCTGAGGTTTCTGATACTCTAAGTTTAACTTGCGACGAGGGAATATTTTCATCAACCCACGAAAAATATGGCACTTTGCCATTATACCCAGCCACACCCGATACAAAATTATGCACCGAGAGTTGTGCTAACGTTTGTGGCAAGCCATAACGACTAATGTAATGTTTTGAGGCATAAAATCCTGACGAGAGTGCCGCCAAGTGCTGCGCAATATAATCACCTTCATCCGGTCTAGGGCCTGCTCTTACAGCGATATGTGCTTGGCCATGGTCTAAGCGCAAACGCTTTTGATCCATAATCACTTGTAATTGCACTTGCGGATGCAAGGTTTGAAACTGCTCGCATACCTCACTTAATACATCTATAAAACCACTCACAGTGGTGAGTAACAAACTACCTTGTAAGGTACTATCTGCTGCAATTATGTCACTGTGTAAACGCTCTAGCTCACCGTTAATTGCTTGTGCTGTGGTAAATAACTTAGCGCCAATCTCTGTGACTTTGTAGCCACGAGCATGGCGGTGGAATAATCGCGCATTTAAGCTTTTTTCTAAGTTATTAATTCGTCTGAGCACCGTGCTATGATGCACATCTAGCGCTTCGGCTGCTGCAGTTAAAGTACCTAACCGCGCCACCTCAAAAGCAACCTTAAGATCTTGCCAATCATCAAATTGAATTGCCATGGTAACCACTCTTTAAACTGTGCATATATGCACACAAGTTTTGCGTTTATTTGGCTTTTCTGCAAGTGATTATTTGTTAAAGTCATACCTATAGATAATCAGCATCAGGATCAACTCATGACTACACCAAAAATTATTGCCCTAGCAGGTAGCTTACGTAAAGACAGCTTCCATCAAAAACTTATTAATGAAGCTGCACGTTTTGCACTAGAAAGTGGCGCTGAAGTGGAAGTGATTAAACTTGCAGACTTAGCCATACCAATGTTTGATGAAGATTTAGAAGCACAAGGCACACCAGCCGGCGTACAACAATTAAAGGACAAACTGCGCACAGCCGATGGTATTTTACTGGCCAGCCCAGAATATAATGGTTCTATTACCGCGGTGTTAAAAAATGCCATTGATTGGGCATCTCGCACCGAACAAGGCGCAGAGCCTGCATTTGCAAATAAAGTAACCGCATTATATGCAGCATCACCAGGTGGACTTGGCGGCTTACGTGGCTTAAATCACGTGCGTGATATTTTATCTGGCATTGGCAGTTTAGTATTAGCCAATCAATTAGCTGTACCGGCTATTCATACTTTGTTAGACGAAAACGGCCGTATTAACGACCCTGCTACCGCTGAAAAAGTAGCCGGCCTTGCGCAGCAGTTGGTTAGCGTAGCAAGTAAACTAAAATAAACATTCGCTACAACTTTGTTGCTGCAAGCTTTGCAGCAATAAAGTCTTCATGGGTAACGTACAATAGGTTTGCAACACGACGAATAACGTATTCTTCTTGTGGATCAAGTTCACCATCTGAGTATGCTAATCGCCAGAGTAGTTCAACTATTTCAATGCGCTGCTTTGCACTGCATTGATTATTAATTTGCTTTGAAAATTGAAAATAATCAATGGCGTCATCTAAGCTCGAACTTGCCTGCTCAGTTAGCTCATCGACTGCTTCATCAGTTAAATCAAAATACTTTTTTAATGTCAGACTTAGCGTATGCTGCTCATCTGCCTGTAAATCGTTATCCGCTCGCATTACCTCAATTAATAACGCGGCAACCGCTGTTTTTAAATCATGTTGTTCAATATCATAATCTTGCTGATCAATACTCGAAAAAAGCTGTTTAATTTGCTTGAACATCACATTTCCCCTTTTTGGGTGTTAGACTTATATCATAACGGGTGTAATAGATATGCTGATCACACTACCCAAAATCAAGATGGAGTTAAAGGTTTATGAGCAGAAAAGCAAATCATTATATATATGGAAGTATTAGCTGGGTATTTTTAACAGCGTGTTCGAATGTGTCGGCAGAGCAAACTGAAATGCAGCGACTCTATGACTTTGATGAAAAGGTGCATTACAAGCAAACTCAAATAGACACTAACAATTACCACTTAGAAATACAGTCTGATGACTACCCACATTTTAGAAACCAAAGTGTGTTTTTATTGCGCCACGCAAACCGTTTATGTCGCGATAACCCTTTCATGTTAAAAATAACTGAAGGCGTGCAAGAGTATGAGCGCTTTCCAACTAAACCACGCGCTTATCAGCCACCACTGAGTGTATTTGTGCAGTGTGAAATGCCTGCAGAAAAAACCTCAAAGAAATAACATCTCATTATGTTTCCATAAAACCACTGAGCATTAAAACAGCCAGTGGTTTTAATATAAAAACAGATTAGTTAACACCATATCCCCACGGTGCAGCCGGTGGTGTGATAGGCTTAGTTAAATCAAAATCCACGCGAAATTCGCGACCTTGGCGAATAAGTCGGTAAGTGAACTTTTCAGGGTAAATATACATTTGCCATGTATTGCCAACCGATTGTGGTATGCCTTGGCTAACAAATAACTCTTTTGAATACTGATCAGCAGGGAATGACTGCATGTTAGCAAAACCCGCATCCAAAGTATGACCACCATACATAGTTGATACATCATCAGTACCATCTTTATGGCGGTGATCGTGCTTTAAGCTCAACCCACTGCCTGTTTTAGTAATGATCCACGTACGTGAGGCGTCATCACCCACATGAAACGGCACTTGTAGCTCACGTTCATTACACTTACGCACATGCATAACTAATTTTTTATCGGCAAATGAACTCGGCCCTGTGGCATTATCAACCGTTACTTTACCTTCAAAAGCTTTACCACAATGGGCAGCAATATTATCAAAAAAGCCATCATGGCTTGGAATTGATACTAAAGGCGCTGGGCGTGCTATTGCAGCGGTTGATGCAAGCATTAGTGCTGCAGCTGTTAATAATTTCATAATGTATCCCTAAACATGTAAAAAATTAGCTTAGCGTTTAAACAAACACAAAGACAGTAATCACGATGAACAGCATCTGACAGCAATAAAAAACGCGGCTTATGCCGCGTTTCATTATTTAATAACTTTTAAGCCACTATTGCCAAGGACGCTCAGCGGCAAGCTTTGCTTCAAACGCATCAATTTGCGGGTTTAAGGTCTCGGTTACACCGATAAAGTCTAAGCCACTTAATAAACGCTCTTTCACGTCTTTGCGAATATCAAAGCTGATTGGCGCAAATTTATTGCTGCGCAATTGCTGGTTTTCTAAATCCACATCAATGTGAATATCGTCATGCTGCTCACTTAACACAAATAAGTCTTCTAATATTTGCGCTGGCAATGCAATAGCAAGCATTTGGTTATTGCCACAGTTATTAAAGAAAATATCAGCAAAGCTTTCAGCTAAAATTACTTCAAACCCATATTGCTTTAATGCCCATGGTGCGTGTTCACGTGATGAACCACAACCAAAGTTATCGCGCGTTAACAATATTTGTGCGCCTTGGTAACAAGGACGATTTAAAATAAATTCAGGGTTTGCCTCACCATTATCTAAATAACGCCAATCGTAAAACAAGGCCGCATCAAAGCCGTCACGGCTAGTTGAAGTTAAAAACTGCTTAGGAATAATTTGGTCGGTATCGACATTGTTTTTATCTAGTGGGGCCATTAAGCCGCTAAAATAAGTACTCATTAGGCTTCTCCTCTAATATCAACAAAGTGGCCATGTATTGCTGCCGCTGCCGCCATTGCTGGGCTCACTAAGTGTGTACGCCCACCTCGCCCTTGGCGTCCTTCAAAATTACGGTTAGATGTAGATGCACAGCGTTTACCTGCACCTAAACGGTCGTCATTCATTGCTAAACACATAGAACAACCTGGCTCACGCCATTCAAATCCTGCAGCTTTAAATATGTCGGCAAGGCCTTCGTCTTCTGCTTGTTGTTTAACCAAGCCTGAGCCCGGAACAATTAATGCTTCAATGCCAGCAACCACTTGCTTGCCTTCAACAATTTTTGCAGCGGCGCGTAAATCTTCAATGCGGCTGTTGGTACATGAGCCAATAAATACTGTATCTACTTTGGCAGTTGATAACTTATCGCCCGCTTTTAAACCCATGTATTTAAGTGCACTACGAATGGCATCAGCTTTAATTAAATCAGTTTCTTTGTCTGGATCTGGAATACATTCGTCAACGCCAATCACTTGCTCTGGGTTAGTCCCCCAGGTGATCTGTGGTTGAATATTAGCAGCATCTAGCTCTACCTCTAAGTCAAAGGTTGCGCCATCATCAGTTTTTAAAGTTTCCCAGTAGGCAACAGCGGCGTCAAAATCAGCGCCTTTTGGTGCAAACGGGCGGCCTTTTAAGTACTCGTAAGTGATTTTATCTGGGGCAATTAAACCTGCCTTGGCACCCATTTCAATACTCATGTTACACAACGTCATGCGCGCTTCCATCGAAAGCGCCTCTATGCCTTCGCCACAAAATTCAGCCACATAACCCGTACCACCAGCAGTGCCTAGTTTACCTATAACCGCCATAATTAAATCTTTAGCAGTTACTGTTGGGCGTAACACACCGTTAATTTGAATTTTTAACGACTTAGCCTTTTTTTGCTGTAGCGTTTGCGTAGCTAATACGTGCTCAACTTCTGAGGTTCCAATACCATGGGCAAGCGCTCCAAACGCGCCGTGGGTTGAGGTATGACTATCGCCGCATACTATGGTGGTGCCTGGCAAAGTGATCCCTTGCTCTGGGCCAATCACATGTACTATACCTTGATTTACTGAATTTAAGTCGTACAGCAAAATACCAAATTCTTTACAGTTTGCATCCAGTGCCATTAGTTGATTTTTAGAGACTTCGCTGGCTGCATCTAATGAACGGCTTTTAGTTGAAACATTATGATCCATGGTCGCAATGGTTTTTTCTGGACAGCGCACTTTACGATTTTTTTCACGTAAACCTGCAAATGCTTGTGGCGACGTCACTTCGTGTACTAAATGACGGTCAATATAAAGTAAATCGGTTTGCTCGTTGATGCTGGCAACCGTGTGTGCTTGCCAAATTTTATTGTATAAAGTTTGAGCCACTTGCTAACTCCCTGATCTGATTGAGCCACAGCCTAACGGTGCTGTGGCTTTAATAATTAAATGCGTGAAACGATAGCCGCTGCAACATCGGTGGTGGTATAGCCGCCCTGCGGATAAATATCAGGCGTCCCCACACCCGCTTCAACCGCCTCTGCAACTGCTTTTTCAATGGTGCGAGCCGCTTCATCTTGTCCTAATGAATAACGTAACATTAATGCGGCACTTAAAATTTGTGCAATAGGGTTAGCGACCCCTTTTCCGGCGATATCGGGCGCTGAGCCACCCGCGGGTTCATACAAGCCAAAGCCTGATTGATTTAAGCTAGCCGAAGGTAATAGCCCCATGGAGCCGGTGATCATCGCGCATTCGTCCGATAAAATGTCGCCAAATAAGTTATCGCACAGTAATACATCAAACTGGCTAGGCTGTTTAACTAGCTGCATCGCTGCATTATCTACATAAATATAATCTAAGCTCACCTCAGGAAACTCTTTACTCACTTCAGTGACTACTTCACGCCAAAGTACACTTGATGCTAAAACATTGGCTTTATCAACCGAGGTTACATGATTGCTGCGCAATTTAGCGGCCTCAAAAGCAAAACGTGCAATACGCTCAATTTCTTTACGCGAGTATGTTTGGGTGTCAAATGCCGCTTCTTCAGCACCTTCGCCACTGCGACCTTTTTCACCAAAATAAATACCGCCGGTTAGCTCACGCACACACAAAATATCAAAGCCTTTTTCACTAATATCAGCACGAAGTGGTGATGCTGCGCTTAATGCGGGTAACAATTGAGCAGGACGTAAGTTACAAAACAAACCAAAGTGCTTTCGTAGTGGTAACAATGACGCGCGCTCTGGTTGATCATTCGGTGGTAAATGCTCCCACTTAGGGCCACCCACGGAGCCAAATAAAATAGCATCGGCGTTTTCACAGGCTTTTAAAGTTGTATCAGGAAGTGCTTTGCCAAATTCATCAATGGCTGCGCCGCCAATCGCGTGATGCTCACGGTTCAGAGTAAAACCAAATTTATCACTGACTGCGTCAAGTACTTGCTCTGCAGCTGCCATAACTTCTGGGCCAATACCGTCGCCTGCTAATACGGCAACGCTGTAATGTGTTTTACTCATCCTGCTTTCCTTTGTTGTTTTAAATCAGACACTTTTTGTGCTCGATAAATTAAGTTATAAACCCGAACCATAGCCCGTACTGAGGCTTCGACCACATCGGCCGCAATACCAGCACCGTGATAGGGACGACCATCATATTTAGCAATAATATTCACTTGCCCCAATGAGCTAGCGCCTTGGCCGGTGGCCTCTAAATTGTATTCAATCATTTCAACACTCATACCTGTTAAGCGCTCAATAGCAGCAAACGAAGCTTCAACTGGACCATTACCTGTTGCGGCTTCTTGTTTTGCTTCGCCATCAATCAGCAAGCCTATGGTTGAGCTGGCCACCGATTGTGAATTAGACGCAGAGTTAACAAACTCTAACTGGTACTTTTCGTCTTTGTCGTTAATTTGATTAAAGTAAATCATGGCCTCTAGGTCGTAGTCGTATACTGTGCCTTTTTGATCAGCCAGCGCAACGAAACTTTGGTATAAGCTATCCATGTCGTAATCTGATTTTTGATAGCCTAATTCTTCTAAGCGGTGCTCTATAACATGACGGCCTGAGCGTGAGGTCATGTTTAATTGATTACTTGGTACACCAACACTTTCTGGTGACATAATTTCATACGTGTTTTGCGCTTTTAATACACCGTCTTGATGAATACCTGAGCTGTGAGCAAAGGCATTTTCGCCAACAATCGCTTTATTTGGCTGTACCGGCATATTACAAATTTTGGCCACTTGACGAGAGGCGCGATAAATTTCTTCGCTTTTTATGTCGGTATATACGTTTAAGTGGTCTTTACGCATTTTCATGATCATTGCCACTTCTTCAAGTGAACAGTTCCCCGCACGCTCACCTATACCATTAATGGTGCATTCAATTTGGCGTGCACCGGCTTGCACTGCGGCCACGGAGTTGGCAACGGCTAAACCTAAATCGTTGTGGCAATGCACACTTAAACGCGCTTTATCTATATTTGGCACGTTATTCATTAAATGACGGATCATTGCTGCGTATTCATCTGGAGTTACAAAACCGACTGTATCTGGCAAATTAATTGTTGATGCACCGGCGTTAATTGCTTGCTCAACAATTTTGCATAAATCCCAATGCGGTGTACGCCCAGCATCTTCACACGAAAACTCAACATCATCGGTATAGTTACGCGCTAATTTAATAGATTTAACAGCCATTGCAGTGGCATCATCAAGACTCATACGCAACTTGTGTTCAAGATGAAGCGGGCTGGTGGCAATAAAAGTATGAATACGGCTTTGCTGTGCAGCGCGCAGCGCATCGCCACAGGCCTCGATATCTTTGGCAACCGAGCGAGCTAAGCCACAAATAATAGGGCCTTTAACCTCGGTGGCAATACGTTGCACTGAGCGAAAGTCAGCTGGGCTCGACACCGGAAACCCCACTTCCATTACATCCACATTTAAGCGGCTAATGGTATGCGCCAGTTGAACTTTATCGTCTTCTGTTAGGCTTGCTTTTAGTGCCTGCTCACCATCACGTAAGGTGGTATCAAAAATCCATACTTTATCTTGCTGTTGCATAACTGCCCCTCAATTCCTGTATTACCCAAATTTCGATTTATCCCTGCAGCGAGATAAAAAAAACCCCGCGGTTGCGGGGTTTTTAATGTTTAACTCAATGCAAACACACTAATCCCCGCTCACTTGCCACAGCAGTAAGAGGTTTAGGTTTAGTGTAATTAAGCGAATAGTTTGCATCTGTTTTCTTGTGTGTGTGTCCAATGAGGCTTATTTTTATCATTGCAACGCAGTTGGCGCAAGCATAAAAATACCAAACAAATAATTAAAGGGGACTTTCTGGGGATTTAAAATTCAAAAAAAAATGGATAGCAGAATAAAATATCCAACTTAAACCTAGAGCAGGTTTAAATTAATAAGCGCTGTAAAATACAGCGCTTATTTTAACTTTTTTAATATTTATTCTTTATTTTCAGCACGTACGTAATTTGACGCGCCGCGCGTAATATAACGTAACTGCCATATAACTCGCTCAATCAGTTCATCGCGTTGCTGACCTTCAATATCGAGCGCTTCAGCGCCTGCATTAAATACCAAAGTAACCATGGCTTCTGCCTGAATATACGCATGAATAGCATCGCAGGGGGTTTCACTTTCTAAATAATGTGCGAGTTCTAAAATAAAGTGTTTTACTTCACGTGCCACTGCTGCTCTAAATGCTTTTGAGGTACCTGAGCGTTCACGCAGCAAAAGTCTAAACTGATTGCTTGAGTTATCAATAAACTCCATAAAAGTAACCACAGAGGTGTTGATGACACTGCCACCACTGGCTATTCGTCTGCGTGCTTGACGCATCAGCTGGCGCAGGGTTAAACCCGCTTCATCAACCATGGTTAAGCCCAACTCGTTCATATCTTTAAAGTGACGATAAAAAGAGGTAGGCGCAATACCAGCTTCGCGTGCTACTTCACGCAAGCTTAAATTAGAAAAGCTATGATCAGCACTAAGTTGATTAAATGCAGCTTCAATTAATGCTTGTCGTGTTTTTTGTTTCTGTTGTGCTCTAACACCCGACATCAACAGCTCCCTGAGTGAATTTGTAATAAATTTTTAATTAAAAAAATAGCTAATAGTACAGTCTAATACTTGACGGCAGCAGATTGAAATATTATTTTAGCGTACAGTTGTACGCTGAGAAATGAGAAACATGAAAAAACCACCGATTATATGGACCAACGTCCTTTTCTTTAGCCTGACGTTTTTGGCTGCTATTACACTTGTACCTTGGTATGGGTTTAACTATGGCTTTACAGGCACGCAGTGGGTTGCTTTTGTAGCTTGCATGTTTTTTGCGGGATTATCGATCACCGCGGGCTACCATCGTTTATGGGCGCACAAAACTTACAACGCTCACCCTGTGGTTGAATTTATTTTTGCCCTTGGTGGTGCCTTTGCGCTACAAAACAGTGCATTGCATTGGAGTAGCGATCATCGAATTCACCATGGTCAGGTTGATGACCCAGTTAAAGACCCTTATGCCGCCACAAATGGCTTTTGGTATAGCCACATTGGTTGGATGCTACGTGACTACCAAGGCGACAGCTACGATGATTACAGTAACTGTCGTGATTTACAGCGAAATAAAATTGTTATGTGGCAGCACAAGCATTACTTAAAATTGGTAATTGCCATGAATGTTGGTTTACCGCTAGTACTCGGCTTAATGCTTGGTGATGTATGGGGCATGTTACTGTTAGCTGGCTTATTGCGTTTAGTGCTGAGTCAGCACTTTACCTTTTTTATTAACTCAGTAGCACACATTTGGGGTTCACGCCCTTACACTGAAAAAAATACCGCGAGAGACAATGGCTTTTTAGCACTATTTACCTACGGTGAGGGTTATCATAACTTCCATCATATTTTTGCCAGCGATTACCGCAATGGCATTAAATGGTTTCATTACGACCCAACAAAATGGATGATCCGCTCACTCGCTGCCATTGGTTTAGCGAGTAAATTAAAGCGTACACCGGTTGAGCGCATTGAAAAAGCTAAAGCAGAAACCTTAATGAGCAAAACACAAGGTCGCCTTGCAAAATTGCCTTTAGCGCAAGATAAGCTTACATTATTACAACAAGAGTACGATTTGTTGCTTAAAAAGCTGCAAAATTATTGCTCATTACAAAAACAAGTGTTGGAAGCTAAAAAAAATAATATGGCAAAGCAGTGTGAAAAGTCGGCATTAATGGCACAATATCACGAGCTTGAAGCCGCCTGGGAAACACAAAAACAGGCATGGCTAGCACTTAATGCGAGGTTATTAAAAGCCTCTTTTAGTTAAAATAGGAGTGGCTGTGGCCAAACAACCAGAAAAGAAAAAAGTACCCGTGAGCTACCAATATGATGCAATCATTATTGGCACGGGTCCTGGCGGTGAAGGGACCGCTATGAACCTCTCTAAAAGTAACAAAAAAGTAGCGGTTATTGAACGCCAAACTGCTGTTGGTGGTGGTTGTGTTCACTGGGGAACCATTCCTTCAAAGGCACTTCGCCATTCGGTTAGTCGCTATATTGAATACAAAGCAAACCCTTTGTTTAACGTAGGTGAGCGCCCGGTAAGACTTACCTTTCCAGATATTTTACGCCATGCCAGCTCGGTAATTTCAAAGCAATCAAACTTACGCAGCAGCTTTTACGATCGTAACCGCATTCATATGTTTCAAGGCGATGCTAGCTTTGTTGATAAGCACACTATTGAAATTAGACGTAATGACGGTTCAACTGAACGCCTAACTGCACAAACTATTGTTATTGCTACCGGCTCACGCCCTTATCGCCCACCAGGTGTTGATTTCACCCATTCGCGTATTTATGAAAGTGACACAATTTTAGGCCTTGAACACGATCCTCATCGCGTACTTATATACGGCGCGGGTGTAATTGGCTGTGAATACGCATCTATCTTTAAAGGGCTAGGTGCAAAGGTTGATTTAGTAAATACTCGCGATCGCCTACTTGCGTTTATGGATGCTGAAATATCTGATGCGCTTAGCTATCACTTTTGGAATAGTGGCATTGTTATTCGTCATAACGAAGAATTTGATCGCATTGAAACCCGCGATGACTGTGTTGTTATGCATTTAAAATCAGGTAAACGTGTAAAGGCTGACTGCATTTTATTTGCCAATGGCCGTACTGGTAATACCGATACACTGAATTTAGAAGCGATTGGCTTAAAAGCAGATAGCCGCGGACAAGTAAAAGTAAACGAAACCTACCAAACAGAAATAGACAATGTATACGCAGTAGGCGATGTTATTGGCTACCCAAGCCTTGCTAGTGCGGCATTTGACCAAGGCCGGATTGCCGCAGATGCCATCGCTTCTGGTAACTGCGATGAAAAGCTGATTATTGATATTCCAGCCGGTATTTATACTATTCCTGAAATGAGTTCTGTTGGTAAAACAGAGCAGCAATTAACTGCCGCAAAGGTACCGTATGAAGTGGGGCGTGCGCAATTTAAACACTTAGCCCGTGCGCAAATTGCAGGTACCGATGTGGGTAGTTTAAAAATATTGTTCCATACAGAAACCAAAGAAGTACTTGGCGTGCATTGCTTTGGTGAGCGTGCTTCTGAGATTGTTCACATTGGCCAAGCTATAATGGAACAAAAAAATGGTGGCAATACCATCGACTACTTTGTAAATACTACGTTTAACTACCCAACAATGGCAGAAGCTTATCGAGTTGCGGCATTAAATGGTTTAAACCGCTTGTTTAAGTAAAAACTTAAGTAAAATAGTTTGCACAAAAAAGCCCGCTAATTAGCGGGCTTTTTATTGCTAGTTCACAACTTACTTATGATATTGTGCACTTAGCTCATGCACAGCGTTAATAAATACACCCGCATTTTCTGGATCAACATCAGGTGTAATACCATGACCTAAGTTAAATACATGACCATTGCCAGTGCCAAAGTCTTCTAAAATAGTGCCGACTTCTTGGCGAATACGATCTGGCGTGCCGTGTAGCATTGAAGGATCCATATTGCCTTGTAGTGCCACTTTATCGCCAACACGACGTTTGGCATCACCAATATTAATAGTCCAATCTAGGCCTACTGCATCACAACCTGTTGCTGCAATTGCCTCAATCCATTGGCCACCATTTTTAGTGAATAAAGTAACCGGTACTTTACGGCCATCATTTTCGCGAATTAAACCATCAACGATTTTATGCATATACTGCAGTGAAAACTCATTGTAGTCACGCGGGCTCAATACACCGCCCCACGAATCAAATATCATCAGCGATTGTGCACCCGCTTTAACTTGCGCGTTTAAGTAATCAATCACTGAATCAGCTAGCTTATCAAGCAATAAATGCAGTGTTTGTGGCTCAGCAAACGCCATTTTTTTGATTTTACCAAAAACCTTACTGCTTCCGCCTTCAACCATATAAGTTGCAAGTGTCCAAGGTGAACCCGAGAAACCAATTAATGGCACTTCACCTTTAAGCTCACGACGAATAGCGCTTACAGCATTCATTACGTAGCCAAGCTCATCGGTAGGATCAAGTTTTGGAATTTTTTTAACATCGGCTAATGATGAGATTGGGCGTTCAAACTTAGGGCCTTCACCTGTTTCAAAGTACAAACCTAATCCCATTGCATCGGGAATAGTTAAAATATCACTAAATAAAATAGCGGCATCTAACGGGTAACGGCGCAGAGGCTGTAAAGTTACTTCACAGGCTAACTCAGCATTTCTACACAGGCTCATAAAATCGCCCGCTTGTGCACGTGTAGCACGGTATTCAGGTAAATAACGTCCAGCTTGACGCATCATCCATACTGGCGTGACATCAACAGGTTGCTTGGCAAGGGCACGTAAATAACGGTCGTTTTTTAATTCGCTCATAGCGTATAGAGTCCTAGGGCTTTTAGAAATTGTGCAAGATTGTACCACCATATTTGCGGCCCCTCTATCGCTAAGCGATTAAATCGCCTTAGAGTAGCGCTAGATCAAGTAATTTTTAGTTTTCATTTTATTTTGTATATAAAACAACCAAGCAAACGTTAATAATAAAAACTTTTCATTAAACTATTTGCAACATTTAAAAAAGCTTGGTATTGTTACTCCCGCGTTAACAAAACAATAACAAAAATTGTTAATACAAAAATAATAAAAATCTCTAATAAAAATAAGAATGCTTGTTTAAACAAGTCTAATAAAGAAATTAAACCACCGTAACAGGTGGTTTTTTCTTGCCTGAAATAAATTACTTACAACTTATACCTTAAACAAAACCCTCTGTGGTACTACATCTATTTTACTTGTTGATATACACGCCAATTAAATATATCTTGGATGATAGAAACTTTATTACCAATTAAAAATCCAACCCAGCTTAGGAGAAGAATTATGCTGAAGCGTGTAGAAAAAGCTCAACAAAAGTGGGGGGGTAGCCATACGGTCATCGACAATTGGTTAAACGAACGCCAAGAGCTGATTGTGCTTTATTGTAAAATTGCAGGCTTTTCACCTTACGAGAAAAAAGATCAATCTTTGCCTGAACCATCACAAATTCAAGCATTTTGCCAAATCTTAATGGATTACCTATCGGCCGGCCACTTTGAAGTGTACGACGATATTGCTAAAGCTTGCGAAAAGAAAGGCTTAGAAAGCCAACAACTAGCAAATACTATATACCCACGTATTTCAGATACCACTGACATTGCTCTAGATTTCAATGACAAATACGCTGAAGTAGACGCAGAAGATTTGTTAGTAGGATTTGATAATGACCTATCGGTTATTGGTGAAGCACTCGAAGCGCGCTTTGCACTTGAAGATGAGTTAATTGATAACTTATATTCTAACCACACTGACTAATTAGTTATTCAGTGCAATAAAAAAGGGACCTAAGGTCCCTTTTTTGTTTTATATAAATACTTATTCTGCAGCGGCAGCTTCTGCATCATTTTGAATTTCTAATAATTCAACTTCAAAAATAAGTGTTGAATTAGCAGGAATTTTACCTAAATCACGATCACCGTAAGCAAGATCTGAAGGAATGGTAAATTTGTACTTAGAACCAACAGTCATAAGTTGTAAACCTTCAGTCCAACCAGGAATAACACGGTTTAGTGGAAAAGTTGTTGGCTCGTTGCGTGAGTAAGAGCTATCAAATTCAGTACCGTCTAAAAGAGTACCTTTATAATGCACTTTAACTACGTCAGTCGCTACTGGCTTAGCGCCTTCGCCTTCGCTCATTACTTCGTACTGTAAACCAGACTCAGTAACCATTACGCCTTCTTTTTTAGCATTTTCAGTTAGGTATTTTTCACCCTCAACTTTGCTTTTTTCAGACTCTACTTTTGCTTTTTCTTCTTGTTTAGTACGCACTGACTCATCTAATGCTGTTAATACTTCACGAATTTTCTCTTCGTCAATTTTAGCATTACCAGCAAGTGCATCTTCAAAGCCACGCATTAATAATGCTTGATCTAATTCGATACCAATCTCTTTTTTATCTGCTAGGTCTTTATTTAAAAAGTTACCTACAGATGCACCAATACCGTATGCTTGTTGTTGCGCTACAGTATCTAGCTTAACGTCTGCTTGCTCTTTTTTTGCTTCTTGATTACAAGCTGTAAGCGCTAAAACTGACGCTGCAATCAATGACAATTTAATCGTCTTTCTCATTTTAAATCTCCGACACACTTTGCAGTTGTCATTTATTGTAATATTACTAGTTAAAGATTAACGGCCTACATGGTAGGCTGCTTGTTTAATAGCTAAACTAAAAACATATCCAGTGATTAGACAAACAACCTAGGCGTTTTTCGCAACCTAGTCTAACCTCTCAGTCACGAAGAGTTAAGAGGAAATACCTGTAATATGTCGTTATTTCGTACTTTTTTAGTTGCTACCTGCTGTTTATTAACAATTGCATGTAGTGATGAAAAACAACAAGCAGTGGCTAGTTTTGAGCACACAGCACAAGGTGCTTTCTCATCCGCACTATCGCATGATGGTCAATACAGCTTAGTGTCTTCTATCAATCATGGGGCCGCCCTTTGGGATAATCAACAGCAAGCGCTTAAATACCAATGGTTTCAACAACAGGCTGAAGATAGCTTAGTTTATGCCGTAGCCATTGCTTTTGATAATAGCGTGGCTGTTACCGCCGAAAAAACCACCTTTGCCGTTTGGGATATAGCCTCAGGCAAAAATAAAGGCTTTTACAAAATACAAAAAGCCAGCATCCGCGATATTGCCATTAGTAACCAAGGCAACAGTGTTATTTACGGGCGCAGCGATGGCGTTGTGGTATTTATAAACCTTAACACTGGCAGACGCATTGAATTTTTAGGCCACCAAGATAAAGTAAACACCGTAGACCTATCACCTAATGGGCGCTATGCATTGAGCGGCTCAAACGATTATGTGGCCTACTTATGGGATACCCAAAGTGGACAAGTTATCCATCGCTTTAATCACCCAACCCGAGTAACCCAAGTCGCTTTAGATCCTCAAGGACGTTATGCTTTTACCGCCGACAGTATGGCACAAGCAAATGTATGGAAGCTGACTACAGGTGACCTTGTTAGTAAACTAAAGTATATTGCGCGTCAGAAAATTTTTACTGCGGTGCGCTTTAACGACCAAGGCACTTTATTAGCAACCGGTTCACCCAACAAACGAGTGGATTTATGGCAGCTAAACAGTGGTGAAAAAATTCAAACATGGCAAGTGACCCCAAGAGAAGGCAGTAAGCCAAAATCGGCAGTGGTACTTGATGTGACATTTACAGATAACGGTAAATCATTGTTAACTGAAAGCTCAAGCGGAATCGCTGAGCGCTTTATTATACGAGAACCAAATGAACACAATTGAACATCGGTTAATGGAGCTTGAGGCTAAAGTGGCTTTTCAAGACGAAACGATTGAAATTTTAAATGATGAAATAAAAGTTCACCAGCAACAGATGGCAAAAATAAAGCGCCAAACCGAGTTGCTGGCTGAAAAACTTAAAGAGTCGCAGTCATCACAGCCTATGATGTCGAATATGCCAGAGCCACCGCCGCCGCATTATTAAGCAGCACTAACAAGGCACTAATCGCCTGGATTAAACACGCCAATGATCTGTTCAAATTGGCGTGTTGATGCCTGCACAGCCTGCTCTGGTTGAGCCATTTTATGGCCACACTGCATACATTCAACTTTTTCTACGTCGTGCTCTTTGTAAAGCATTAACATATCCATGGTTTTACACTCAGGACACGTTGCTCCAGCAATAAATCGTTTTTTATGTTTCACTTCGCTTTTCCTACCATTTTGACTGACGTTATTTTATCGCAATATTTGCCTACTTGATACGATTGATATGGCTAATAAGATCCGTGTTATAATGGCGGCAATTCAATCAAGGCACAGTAAAGTAACGTATTTATGATCCAAATCTCAGAAATAGAACTGCTTCGCGGTGGCAAAGCTTTATTAAAAAATGCATCGGCTACATTATTTCCAGAGCACAAAGTAGGCCTTGTTGGTGCCAATGGCTGTGGTAAGTCAACGCTATTTAGTTTATTAAAGTCTGAGCTTTCGTTAGATGGCGGTAATTACAGTATTCCTAAAGATTGGTCACTGGCCTCGGTAAAGCAAGAAACCCCCGCCCTTGAAATAAGCGCCATAGATTACGTACTGCAAGGCCACCCTGAATATTATGCGCTACGAATTGCGCTGCGTGAAGCCGAGCAAAATAACGATGGCGACACTCAAGCTAAAGTGCATATTCAGCTTGAAAACATTAAAGGCTATAGCATAGAAGCCAAGGCAGGTGAGCTGTTACATGGTTTAGGCTTTGCTAATAATCAAATAGAAAACCCGGTTAGTGCATTTTCGGGTGGTTGGCGCATGCGCTTAAACTTAGCCCAAGCGCTTATTCGCGATGCCGACTTACTATTACTGGATGAGCCAACAAACCACCTAGATTTAGATGCCGTGTATTGGCTCGAGCGTTTTTTACGTGCCTACACCGGCACGCTAGTACTTATTTCTCATGATCGTGAGTTTTTAGATGCTGTGGTTGATCAAATTTGGCATATAGATAAACAACTTATTAATGTGTACAAAGGTAACTACTCGCAGTTTGAACGCCAAAAAGCTGAGCGCCTATTGCAGCAGCAAGCCATGTTTGAAAAACAACAAGAACAAATAGCGCATCTTGAGCAGTTCATTACCCGCTTTAAAGCCAAAGCTAGTAAAGCCAAACAGGCACAAAGCCGTGTTAAAGCGCTAGAGCGAATGGAAAAACTTGCCCCAGCACACGTTGACTCGCCATTTGATTTTGAATTTGCCGAGCCAACCGCTCTGCCTAACCCGTTAATGACACTCGACAAAGCCAAAGCCGGTTATGGCGATGTCACCATTTTAAACAGTATTAAGCTGAACTTAGTACCAGGCAGCCGTATTGCACTACTTGGCAGAAATGGCGCAGGTAAATCAACACTGATTAAATTACTATCAGGTGACTTACAACCTCAAGCAGGTGAAGTGTTTCAGCATCAAGGCTTAAACATTGGCTACTTTGCGCAGCATCAACTGGAGTCTCTAGATTTAAAAGCCAGTGCCGTCACCCACCTGCAACGCTTAAACCCAAAAGCCAGCGAACAATCATTGCGTGACTTTTTAGGCGGTTTTGCCTTTGTAGGCGATAAAGCACTCGACCCTGTAGCACCGTTTTCAGGCGGTGAAAAAGCCCGTTTAGTACTGGCTATGTTGGTTTATCAAAAACCAAATTTACTACTACTCGATGAGCCAACCAACCACCTTGATTTAGAAATGCGCCACGCTTTAGTTATGGCATTACAAGGCTTTGAAGGCGCTATGGTCACGGTATCGCATGACCGTCATATGCTTAAAAATACCGCCGATGAATTTTATTTAGTTGATAATGGCGAGGTCACCCAATTTGGCTACGACCTAGATGCATATTATCAGTGGCTGCTTAATGCTAATAAAGAAGCCGCTAAAAACGACACCTACGAAGAGCCAAAAGCCCATTCACAAGTTAACCGTAAAGAGCAAAAGCGCTTAGAAGCCGAGTTTAGAAAAGCGATTCAGCCGCTGAAAAAGCAAATTGAAAAACTTGAAAAGCAATTAGATAAATTTGCTGCAGAACTAGCTGACGTTGAAGAGGCGCTAGGCGATAACACTCTCTATAACGACGAAAATAAAGGCAAGCTTAAAGAGTTAATTACTAAACAAGCCACACTCACGCCTAAACTTAACGATGTTGAAGAAGAGCTACTTATGGCCCTTGAAGAAATGGAACAAAAAGAGCAGGCATTCGCCGATGCACTTGCTTAACAGCAATGATTTTTGGCAGTTTGCATGTAACCTTTACAGCAAAGGTGACATGCAAACGCGCCTGTTGGATTATCAAAACCAGCTAGGTAAAAACGTCAACCTATGCTTGTTGCTGTATTACTTAGATTCTCTCAATCTAGCTATTAACCAAACACAGCTAAGCAAGCTTGAACAATCAATTAGTGAGTTTGATAAGCAGGCATTGAAGCCACTACGAGCCACACGTGCCTATTTAAAAGCCAATAAAACCGAGGTTACAGATTACGCCGCAATTCGAAAAGCACTTCTCGGTGCCGAGCTAAAATTAGAAAAGCAGCAACAGAAAATATTGATTGATGAAGTTAATAGTATGAATTTAACACCTTGTGCAACGCCCAATAACAGCGATAAATATTTGACATAATTTTTCACTATTCATTTCATCAGATCATAAAGCCATTTATATTATGAATATTAGCTCTTATATACATGGTTACTTTGGTTTACTTTTATACACCAAGCTATATATCTTTAGTTTTGTATTGAAATACCTCTTCTAAAGGTAAGTTAAAAACTAAAGAAATTTTAAAAGCCACCTCTAAAGTGGGTGAATATTTATTTGCCTCAATTGCCATTACCGTTTGCCGCGTTACGCCAATAGCATCTGCTAACTGCTTTTGCGTCATTTCATCGCGTAAAAAGCGTAATGTTCGAATAGAGTTAGTTATTGCATACTCACTCATAGATATCACCCGTTCTGCCTTTATAAAGCTGCGCTATGTAATTGACTATTTCGGCAATCAAAAAAGCGCCTACCATGATATGCATTGGTAAATATGGAATATTATATTCGATAGCTGGGCCCCAGTTATTAGCTTCAATTTGATATTGAAAAATAGCAACACAAATTCCCGCCTGTAAGATTATGGCCTTGTATTTATAACCCACTAAATTTATTTGCTTTTCTCTCACATCAGGTGGCTGATTTAATTCATTATCACTGATAAATGTAAGTAATAAATAGCTCAATACTATAAGTATCACAGAATAAATTAACACCTGTAGCAATAAGCCAGATAACCAAGAAACAGAACTAAGCTGCTGCGTACTCGCATTCATTAGGCTGTTTACATAAAAGTAAGATATGTACACGCTTACTAGTAAATCGATACTCAGCGTCAGTTCTCTAAAACTTATGCTTTGTAAAAGTTCTTTAAAGTGCTCTGAACGAGTCATATAAAGCTAACTCCAAGTAAAATATTTTTGACTTTTAAACTATGAGTTCACTTTTTAGCCATGTCAAATATATTTAACACCAGGTTTATTTTATTTAACCTAAAACAAAGCAACGGTTATTCAAAGCTGAACTTTGCTGACCATCTTTATTATAAAAGTGATTAAAAAATCGCAGATAATTTACTAAAAAGTGCAAAATCGACTTAACTTTATTGATCAAAATCAACATCTGCATTGCCCATTTTATAATCTGTAAAATAGCTTGATCTGGATCATATCAAGTACCACTGAGCCAGCCTATGATTACCCCATAGACATCAGGAGGCAATTATGGACGTATTCTTTAGAGATTTTTTTAGCGACCCAGTACTATTTTTATCATTTGGATTTTTAGGCGTCGTTATTAGTTTATGCCTCTTCTTTGTGTATTTTTTCATGAAAAAAGTACACGATGCAGATATTAAAGAACAGCATTAAGCACGACGCACAAAGCGCCTTATTAGTTTACTGATTAGGCGCTTTTTATTTTTAAATATAAAAAATTTGCTACACTAGCGCTTCGTTAATTGCAAAGTGCGTAGTACAGACATGATCCCTAAGTTCAAACCCGCATGGTGGATGACCAACCGACACGTTCAAACCATAATACCGCGTTTTTTCCGCCCTTTTCATCATACTCGCTACGAACTTGCGCAACTTGATACGCCCGACGGAGACTTTATTGAGCTTGCTTGGTCACTCCCGCATAACGAAAAAGCACCACTCGCAGTGGTACTTCATGGACTTGAAGGCAATATCAACAGTTTTTATGCCAAAGGCATGATGAAGGCATTAAAAAAGCAAGGCTTTGCTGTCGTATTGATGCACTTTAGAAACTGCTCAACCGAAGTAAACCGCTTACCAAGAGCCTACCATAGTGGCGACACCGCCGATTTAGCTTTTTTTATAAATCATTTAAAACAACAGTTTCCAAATCGCCCTATTGTAGCGGTGGGTTTTTCATTGGGTGGTAATGTACTGGCTAAGTATTTAGGCGAAGAAAACATTCACTGCCCGCTTAACGCAGCTGCCGTGATATCTGCGCCCTATGATTTATCATCATCTAGTGATGTTATTCGTAAAAGCTTAGGTAAAATTTATCAAAAATATTTGCTCGATCGAATGAAAAAGTCGATGCAACGTAAATTACCGCAAATTAAACAGCAGATACCGATCACTACTGATCAATTAATGGAAATTGACGATTTATTAGAGTTCGATAACCAGCTTACAGCACCGTTGCATGGCTTTGAGAATGCACACGATTACTACAAAAAAGCCAGTGCGATGCCATATTTAAAAGATATTGCGACACCTACACTAATTATTCATGCCAAAGACGACCCTATGCTGTCGATTAAAGCGGTTCCAAGTAGTCAGGATGTAAGTGAGCATGTTACGCTGCGTATCTCTGAAAAAGGCGGCCACGTTGGCTTTATTAGCGGTAACAATCCACTTAAGCCCGTGTATTGGTTAGAGCAAGTAGTGCCTGACTATTTTAAGCAATGTGTATTTAATAACACCGATAAAGAGTGACTATGATTATTCCTTTTGAACAACTTGATAAAGACACACTGTACAACCTAATTGAAAGCTATGTACTGCGTGAAGGCACAGATTATGGCGAACAAGAATTCAGTATTGAAAGTAAAGTGGCGCAAGTAAATCAGCAATTAAAAAGCGGTGAAGCCATGGTTTTTTTCTCTGAACTGCACGAATCGGTCACCATAATCTCTAAAAGTGAATTCAAAGCACTGCAAAGTGAAGCGCAATTCGACGAGTAAACTTGTCAGACACGGCGTAAAAATAGACAATGGTTTTTTAACTCAAAGAGCCATTATAAATGATAAAACTAAGCTCACTAGTTGCTGCAATGTCGATTGCATTAACCGGCGCAGTCAGCGCTGAAATAACCCCTTCAGATAAAGCAATTAAGCTTGCTCACGATACCATTTTAATCGACACTCACATTGATGTACCTTACCGCATTCATGATAAATGGGCGGATGTAACTAAAGCCACTGATGGCGGCGATTTTGATTACCCTCGTGCAGTAAAAGGCGGTTTAAACGCGCCATTTATGTCGATTTATATTCCTGCTCATTTAGAGTTTGAAGGCAAAGGAAAAAGCTTTCAATTAGCGAATCAATTAATTGATGGTATGGAAGCGATTGCGTTTCGTGCTCCAGATAAGTTTGCCATTGCCAGCTCAACAAGCGATATAGAAGCACAATTTGCGCAAGGTAAAATGTCGATTGCCATGGGTATGGAAAACGGATCGCCTATCGAGGGCGAAATGAAAAACCTACAACACTTTTTTGATCGTGGCGTGCGTTACATCACCCTAGCTCACTCGCAAAGCAATCATATTTCTGACTCATCATACGATATTCGTCGCAAGTGGAAAGGCTTAAGCCCATTCGGTAAAGAGCTAGTAAAAGAGATGAATAACATCGGCATGCTGATTGATGTATCGCATATTTCGGACGATGCATTTTATCAAGTAATGGAATTGTCTAACACACCCGTTATTGCGTCACACTCTTCACTACGTAAATACACGCCGGGTTTTGAGCGTAATATGAATGACGACATGCTGTTAGCCCTTAAAAAGAACGGTGGTGTGATTCAAATTAACTTTGGTTCAAGTTTTGTTACTTCAAAAGCCGGAAGTTGGTACGATCAATTCAAAAGTAAAAAACAAACAATTACTGAAGAAGGCAAAAAAGTAGCTAAAGATTTTGATGCGATGTACCGCGCTAAAAATCCATTTCCATTTGCTAGCCTTGAGCAAGTTCTTGATCATATTGATCACGTTGTGAAGCTAATTGGTATCGAACATGTTGGTATTGGCTCTGATTATGACGGTGTAGGTGACTCACTGCCTATCGGCTTAAAGGATGTATCTAGCTACCCTAACCTAGTTCAAGGTTTGATGGACAGAGGTTACAGTGATACCGATATTAAAAAGATTTTAAGCGGCAATACACTAAGAGTGTGGAAGCAAGCTGAGCAATACGCAAAATCGCATTAAGCTTTACGCGCTAGGCTTAGGTCTAGCGCTTATAGCCAATTTAAACACCGTATTTCGCCACTCACGCCCCCCCCTTCTTAATTAACCCGTATATTTCATCCTCATTTAACACATTTTTTAACAGACTTATATTTCGAAAACAGATAAATTACCCATTTTAGAGGCAGATTATTTTATGACTATAAACAAAGGAACTATTGCGATTACTATAGCAACACTTGCCTTGGTAATTTCATGCTACGGAACATTTTTTAAAGATCAGCCCAGTTCGCTTAATAAACCCAAGCAGCAACAGCTAAGCCCCACAGTTTCTATTAGTACTCCTGCAGAATATCAGCAATCAAATGAAGCCTTAATTGACGAACTAAGCAAGAAAGTAAGTTCGCTACAACGTAAAGTAGCAAACTTAACACTGCACGCTAATGGCTCTTATCAAGAACAAGATACCGACGAATTTAAGGAACTTGTTCTTGACGTACTAGAGGAAAAACAGCAGCAAGAAGATGAAAAACGACGTGAGCAAAATCCTCTTTATAGCTTTTATGCAGACTTACCAGAAGACTATGATTTAAGGATCAAATCAGAACCTGATTATGCAAAACAAATAAACTCTCAATTAAGAGAGCAAACTTTAGATCCAAGCATCTCTGATTTAAATAGGTTAGCTGCACTGAGCCAACTGCAAATGAATATGTATATTCTAAATAAATCTACTATGCCTGAGTATGACTATGAAGTAGTAGGTAACATTTTAAATTTAGCGAACAACAGTAGTGATGAAAAGTTTAAAATTCAAGCTGTTGAGTTATCAACTCAAACACCGGTACTTGATTACCGCCTTGCAGAGCAATTTACAAACTTGTTAGAGCAAGACACGAATGATTATATCCGTCGCTTAGCTGCACAAGGGCTGATGGCGCAATACTACCAAGCTCAAAATAAACAAGATGGTTATACGAAGCAAATGGCGCAGCATCTACTTTCAGTTTATAACAATAGCTCTGACAATGCAGTCAGGGCAACGCTTGACGAAATGATGGGTAACCAAGATATGCTTGATGAATTACGTAAGAATGCTGGTTACTAACTGATTAAGTTCATGCTCCCACTCTGTTACAGCGATAACATTAATACTTTTACTTCAAACATTAAAAAACCCGAGACTAAGCTCGGGTTTTTTTAATGCTTAATGCATTACAACAGTTGATTACTCAGCGATAGTTAATACAAAGCACCGATGCCTAAGGTAAGAGAGCCACCTTCACATTACATAAATTACAGGCATTAAAAAACCCGAGGCTAAGCTCGGGTTTTTTTTAATGCTTAATGCATTACAACAGTTGATTACTCAACGATAGTTGCAACAACACCAGCACCTACAGTACGGCCACCTTCACGGATAGCGAAACGAAGACCTTCGTCCATCGCGATTGGCGCGATTAGAGTTACTGTCATCTTAACGTTATCACCAGGCATTACCATTTCTACGCCTTCTGGTAACTGTACGTCACCTGTTACGTCAGTTGTACGGAAGTAGAACTGTGGACGGTAACCTTTGAAGAATGGAGTATGACGACCACCTTCATCTTTAGAAAGTACGTATACTTCTGAAGTGAATGTTGTATGTGGGTTGATTGAACCAGGCTTAGCTAGTACTTGACCACGTTCAACGTCTTCACGCTTAGTACCACGTAGAAGTGCACCAATGTTCTCACCAGCACGACCTTCGTCAAGAAGCTTACGGAACATCTCAACACCAGTACAAGTAGACTTAGTAGTCTCTTTGATACCAACGATTTCAACTTCGTCATTCACGTTGATGATACCAGCTTCAACACGGCCAGTTACAACAGTACCACGACCTTGGATTGAGAAAACGTCTTCGATAGGCATGATGAATGGCTTATCGATGTCACGCTCTGGCTCTGGAATGTAAGAATCTAGTGCTTCTGCAAGCTCTACGATTTTAGCTTCCCATTGCTCTTCGCCTTCAAGTGCTTTAAGTGCAGAACCTTGAATTAGTGGTAAGTCATCACCTGGGAAGTCGTATTCAGAAAGAAGTTCACGAACTTCCATTTCTACTAGCTCAAGTAGCTCTTCATCATCAACCATGTCACATTTGTTCATGAACACAACGATGTAAGGAACGCCAACTTGGCGAGAAAGTAGGATGTGCTCACGAGTTTGTGGCATAGGACCGTCAGTCGCAGCAACTACTAAGATAGCGCCGTCCATTTGAGCAGCACCAGTGATCATGTTTTTAACATAATCGGCGTGTCCAGGACAATCTACGTGTGCGTAGTGACGAGTAGGCGTATCGTACTCAACGTGTGAAGTTGAGATTGTGATACCACGCTCGCGCTCTTCTGGAGCGTTATCGATTGATGCGAAATCTTTAGCAACACCGCCGTATACTTTTGCAAGTACGTTAGTGATTGCTGCAGTTAGTGTAGTTTTACCGTGGTCAACGTGGCCGATTGTACCAACGTTTACGTGCGGTTTTACGCGTTCAAACTTTTCTTTTGCCATGACGGAACCTATCAGTTTTGTGTATCTAGATTACATATGAAAATAATCCACCATAGGTAGATTAAGTTAATTTTTTCAAATTTCAAATAGTTTTTTCTGACAGATAAAGGAAGTGTTTAAGGAGATTCGATTGACTGGTGCTGATAGGCAGATTTGAACTGCCGACCTCACCCTTACCAAGGGTGCGCTCTACCAACTGAGCTATATCAGCATCATCAAATTGGAGCGGGCAGCGGGAATCGAACCCGCATCATCAGCTTGGAAGGCTGAGGTAATAGCCATTATACGATGCCCGCTTTAAGGAACCTGTTCTTAAACTACCTCTAACCGTCTAGAATAAAGTGGTGGAGGGAGCTGGATTCGAACCAGCGAAGGCTGAGCCGTCAGATTTACAGTCTGATCCCTTTGGCCGCTCGGGAACCCCTCCACGATAATTCTTTATACTAAGCACTTCCGGTAAAAGGAAAGTGGTGCCGACTAACCGAGTCGAACGGTTGACCTACTGATTACAAGTCAGTTGCTCTACCAGCTGAGCTAAGTCGGCACTGCTTTAGTACGGGGCGAGATTCTAGAGTAAGGTTTATTGGGATGCAACCAAAAAATTAAAAAAAATGTGATTTTATGCTTCAAACGCTCACTATTCGCGCAAAAAGCAGTTTTTTTGTTGTTTTTAACTCTTTTTAGCTAACTCATACCAGTAATTTAAGCCTTTCATCACTAGCATTGGGTCGAAAATACTGTCTGAAAAATGCCCTTGTAATAGCTGACCATAACCACCAGCAAAAATTAAAAGGCTATTTTTTGTATTTAAATGCAGCTTTGCTTGTTCAATTGCGCCAATAGTTGCCACTAAAGCACCATTTTTTAATCCGTTAGGAGTGTTTTTGCCAAGCTCATTAGCAAATGGCGTGTTTGCATCATCAAATACGCGCTGAGTATTTTGGGTGAGTGAGGCGGTCATTAAATCAAGCCCTGGTAATATCCAACCACCTAAGTGCTGCCCATCATTATTAAGGACGTCTATAGTCGTTGCCGTGCCTGCATCAACAACAATTGCGGCCGTATTAGGGTAAAGCGTATAACCACTAATGAGCGCCAACCATCGATCTATACCCAAATTACCCACTTGTTGATACGCGCAATGCAACGTACCGAGCTCATGACTAACCGTAGCCTCAAAGCAATCGATATTTTGTGCTTGGGCTTTTTCTAATAGCTGCTTGAGTAATTCACTACGACCCACACAAGCGTAAACAACAACCGTAATTTGCAGCCATGGAATATTATTAGTATCGCATGGCTGTATTTGCCCATCTTGCCACAATACAGCTTTGAGCGAGGTATTACCTACATCAATGAGTAATCTCATGCTTGCGCCTTTCTTAATGAAATCTCACCGCCATAATAACTTTTCACTTCACCGTCTTGGCGAATACGTACACCACCGTGCGCATCTATACCTTCACAAATGCCACACCAGCTACGATGCCCGGTATTAAGCTCTACCTGCTGACCAGCAAATGCATTTAATGCATTCCATTGTTGATACATAGTTTGTAAGCCATTCTCACGATATTGCGCTAAGCGTTGCTCTAAACAATAAGTTAATGAAGCTACTAGTTGATTTTTATCTAGCTGCTGGGTGTGCTGACTTAAATCGGTCCACGCTTGGTCAATGTACTGACTGGCACTTTGTGGCATATTTAAATTAATACCAATCCCTATTACCAACTGACATGGCCCTTGTGGCTGCCCATCTAATTCTACCAAGACACCTGCGAGTTTTTGTTTGTTTATATAAATGTCGTTTGGCCATTTAAGCTCTACTTCAATACCATAAAGTGCTTTTATCGCATCATACACCGCTAAACCAACAGCAATTGATACGCCCATCGCGGCTTGTAAGCCATCGTCTAAGCGCCAAAAATAACTGTAGTATAAGTTTGCACCAAAGGGTGATTGCCATACTCGGCCTCGACGTCCCCGCCCTGCTTGCTGCATTTCGGCTACAATCACGGTACCCGATTTTAGTGCTGCTTTAGCTTGAATGCGGCGCATTAACTCGCTGTTGGTTGAATCAATCAGTGGTTGCACTTCAATATTCGCGGTATTAGCGCCTAACTCAGCATAGTGCTGCTGTATGCTTTGCTGATTAAGTAAACCTACTTGATTATTTAAGCAATAGCCTTTACCAGTAACTTTAAATACATCTAAGCCCATAGCCTGTAAGCTTTGAATATGCTTACTTACCGCCGCGCGACTTATTCCTAGTTCATCACCTAGTGCTTGCCCAGAGACAAACTCGCCTTTATTGAGCGCATTTAAAATGGCCAACTTGTTTCCATCAGGTGCCTTCATACTGATTGCTCCAAAGAGATATGGCATTCATTGTGTTGATCAATTAACCGCACTTCGTGTTCTAAACTTATGTTGTAACGTGTTAAAACAATATCCTGAATGTGAGCAATCATATTAATTAAATCATCCCCTGTACTATTACCATGATTAACTAGTACTAGCGCTTGCTGTTGATGCACTTCTATACCTGCAATTTTATATCCCTTTAATCCCGCTTGCTCTATTAACCACCCTGCAGCCACTTTATGGTGACCGGCACCATGCGGGTAATGAGGTACCTCAGGATATGTCGTAATTAACTGCGCTAATTCACTATTGGTGATAATAGGGTTCTTAAAAAAACTGCCTGCATTAGCCAGCTTATAGGGATTTGGAAGTTTGCTGTTACGCGTTTGTATCACTTGTGCGCACACTTGCTGTGGCGTCGGGTTTTTTAGTTGTTGTAGCGGCCCATAACTGAGTACTGGCTGCCATATTTTGGACAACTTAAAGTGCACTTGGGTGATCACTGCTTTATTTTTTAGCGCGTGTTTAAATACCGATTCACGATAAGCAAAGTGACATTGCTGATTAGTTAAAGATTTAAAGCTACCGCTATCAATATCAAAATAGTCAACAGCTTCAATAAACTGAGCTATTTCTACGCCATAGGCACCAATATTTTGTACTGGTGCAGCGCCGACTGTACCAGGGATGAGGGCTAAGTTTTCAAACCCCGCGATACCTTGCTCCAGCAAGTAAGTCACTAATTGATGCCAATTTTCACCGGCAGCTACACTAACTAAAAAGTCATGCGAGCGCTCAGTTATAGTAATGCCTTGGGTTGCCATTTTAATGACCGTGCCTGCATAGTCATTTAAAAAAATAGTATTACTGCCCTCACCCAACAAACAAAAAGGGACTTTAAAGCACTGACTTTTAAGCTGCGCTGAGTCGGTAATCTCGACAAAATTTTGGCATTGGCTACTTAATGCAAATGTATGTAGGGGTTGTAATGAGTGCGGCACAAAGCCCTCTAAAGGTAGCAGTAATTAATCGCTCTAGTTTAACTCATCGTCGCAAATTGCGCATCAGCTTGTAAAAATTGTTCAACCCACTGCAGCAATCATGATATAAAACCTGCACTTTTTTTATTTGTACTCAAGGTAATTATGAAAATCAAACCTCTTTTTTTAAGCCTCGCTATGGCAGGTATGTGCTCGCAAGCAATGGCCAGCGCTATTGATCAAAATTCCTACGCCAACCTTGATGATGTTATCACCACGCATTTAAACCTTGATTTAGACATCGACTTTGCTGATAAGCAATTGGAAGGTTTTGTTGAGCATACGCTACAGTGGCAAAATGCCAACAGTAAAAAGCTAGTACTTGATACCCGTGATCTTGATATTGATAAAGTGATGTATCAAACGGCAAATGGCAATTGGCATAAAGCTAGTTTTAACCTTGCTAACCGCGATGATGTTAAAGGCTCAAAACTAACTATTACCTTTAAAAATCAAGCACAAAAAGTTCGTATTTACTATAACAGCCGCCCAGAAGCGTCTGGCTTACAGTGGTTAACGCCAGAGCAAACTGCCAGTAAAACTCACCCGTTTATGTATAGCCAATCGCAAGCGATTCATGCACGTAGTTGGATCCCAGTGCAAGATACCCCAGCAATGCGTGTAACTTATAATGCGCGCATTCATACCCCTGAGGATATTCGTGCAGTAATGAGTGCAGATAATAAAGATGCTCTTTATAAAGATGGTGATTACCACTTCACTATGCCACAAGCAATTTCACCTTACTTAATTGCAATTGGTGCAGGTAACTTAGAATTTAAGGCCATGTCTAAGCAAACTGGTATTTTTGCAGAGCCAACTATTTTAGACGCCTCGGTTGCTGAATTTAATGACACCCAAGCGATGATCGACAAAACCAATGCCATGTACGGCGACTATGCATGGGGTCGTTATGATTTACTTATGCTACCACCTAGCTTTCCGTTTGGTGGTATGGAAAACCCACGCTTATCATTTATTACGCCTACGGTTGTTGCTGGCGATAAAAGCTTAGTTAATCTGATTGCGCATGAACTGGCACATTCTTGGTCTGGCAACTTAGTGACGAACGCTACATGGGAAGATTTATGGTTAAACGAAGGTTTTACCTCTTACGTTGAAAACCGCATTATGGAAGAGGTATTTGGGCGTGACCGTGCTGTTATGGAACAAGCACTTGATGCAGCTGGCCTGCGTGCACAACTTAAAACCATTGATGCCCCAGATACACGCCTTAATTTAAAACTAAATGGCCGCGATCCGGATGATGCGTTTAGCTCAGTGCCTTACACAAAAGGTCAGCTATTTTTAATTTACCTAGAAGAAAAATATGGCCGTGATAAGTTTGATGATTTTGTTAAGACCTACTTTAATGAGTTTGCATTTAAATCGCTAACCACTGCGCAATTTGTTACTTACATCAAAGCTAACTTAATTGAAAAGTATCCAGGCGTAGTGACCATGGATAAAGTAAACGAGTGGATTTTTCAGCCAGGTTTACCAAGTGATGCACCTAACCCAACCTCTGACGCGTTCGATAAAGTCGATACTGCAACAGCGAGCTGGTTAAAAGGGGATACAACTGCCGCACAATTACCCACTGCAAATTGGACTGTGCATGAGTGGCTACACTTTTTAAACAACTTACCGCGCGATTTAAGCATTGAAAAAATGACTGAATTAGACGGCGAGTTTAACTTAACCCAATCAACCAACGCAGAACGTGCGTTTGCATGGTACATGCTAGCAGTAGGTAATGGTTACCAACCAATTTACCCTGCGCTTGATAAGCATTTATCGGGTATTGGTCGTCGTAAGCTTATCGTGCCGCTTTATAAAGCGCTTATTACCAATGGTAAAAAAGATTGGGCACAAAGCGTATACTTAAAAGCACGTCCGGGTTATCACCCACTGGCACAAGGTACCATTGACGCATTATTTAAATAGCGTTATCAATAAATTAAAAAGGGCCAACTTGGCCCTTTTTTAATGCTTAATTATTTTGTTACTTTATCTAAAAAAGCCTGCCTTTCAGCGAGCGTTGCTTGTTGCCACCAAAAGTCGAGCATATTGGCAGCGCTTGGCATGCCCTTACCATTAATTGGCGCAATCGGTTTAATTGGGCGGCTTGGTTTTTGTGGGCCGGCAGGGGTTTCTGAGGCCTGCTGATTAAACTGTGAACTTTGTAGTTGTCGTTCAGCTATCACATTTAATGGCTCAGCTAAGGTACTGCCTTTTGCTTTTAAGCTTACTTGCGGTGCCTCAGCAAATACTTTCGCTGCCACCGCATTTTCAGCACGATTAAATACTAAGGTGTAATCTTTACCTGCTTCAACGGTTACATTGACCCAAAAAGGCTCTGACTCAATCACTTCGTGATCGTCATAACCTAAATCATATAAATCTGTGTATTTAAGCTTTAACTGATAAGTACCCGGTGCTAATTCAACATCATCAACACGACTAAAAATCGAACTTTCAATGACTCGTTCACCCACTTGTAAAGGAACAAACTCCTCGGGAAAGTAAATGTTTTCTGCCAAACTAGATGCACTCACCAAGAGCGCCGCTACACTGCCTAATAATATTGATTTACGCATAATTACTCCTTTAGTTGATTTCAGTTTGACACTGCTGGCAAAATTTGTCATTAGTGACATACATATTAATCGAACAAATTAGAGTCATCATTATGAGTCAAGAGACTATTTTTACTAAAATTATTAATCGTGAAATTCCTGCTGACATTATTTACGAAGACGACCTAGCACTTGCATTTAAAGATATTAACCCTCAAGCACCCTTTCATGCGTTGATTATTCCTAAACAAGCCATTGCCACGATTAATGATGTCACTGAGGAAAACTCACATCTTGTTGGTCATCTATATGTGGTAGCGGCTAAGCTTGCCAAACAACTTAATTTTAGCGATGACGGCTACCGCGTGGTGATGAACTGCAATGAACACGGTGGACAAACCGTTTACCATATTCATTTGCATATGCTGGCGGGAAAAGAAATGGGCTGGCCTCCGTATCAAAACACTAAAAAAGTTGCCCTTTAGTCACCCATTAAATCCTGTATCTTAAAAAATACATTAAAAATACGGCGTTTTTCTTATATACCAAAAAAACAATTACTTATTTGCAACATTTTATGTTTAAATAATTGGAAATCGCACCTTTTCTCCAGTGAAATTGTTATTCCCTAATACAAAAGGTGTGCAGGGATCGTGGTAAGATTAATTAGCCAGCTTTATAAAAGAGTAAAAAAACATGAGCAGTTCAGCCTTTTTGTTGTTAGACGAAGAACCAATTAACACTATTGGTATTAACGTTTTAGAGCCTTTGTTAAAAACACAGGGCCTTGACGTAACTACGGGTACAAATATTTTAGATGTTCCGGTAGGTACTCGCTTATTGTTCATTGAAACATCAAGTAAAGACGCGTGGACTAAGCTAAAAGAACAACTCGTTAATTTGCGTATCAAATGCGATATTGTGTTGTTTAATTTAGATGAAAACCCAGAGCTTGCTAATCGTGCATTACTCAGTGGTATTCGCGGTGTATTTTACACCACCGATAATGCTGATGTACTCATGAAAGGGATTCGTTTACTACTTGAAGATCAGCTTTGGTATCGTCGTGATATTATGTGTAATGCGCTTAACCGCATGCTGCAATTTAATAAAGACGCACTACACAAGCTAACCGATGGTGATATTGAGCCAATCAAACTCACTAAACGTGAAAAAGCAATTATCTCGTTAATGAGTAATGGTTCTAAAAATAAAGAAATTGCTGAAGAGTTAAGCATTAGCCCGCACACGGTTAAGACTCATTTATACAGTGCATTTAGAAAAACTAAATGTCGTAACCGTATTGAACTACTCTCTTGGGCACAACAAAATATTCCTGACGAGATTCGTTAAGGCTTATTTTAATAAATTCAATACAGGCACTTTAGGTGCCTGTTTTTATATCTTCTTTAAAAATCGCTGTTGGGGTCTTAATGCTCGACTCATTTACGCTTTATTTTGCCAGTATCGCTGTTATGACAGTGATGACGTTACTAAATTTTTTAACTTGGCGTACCAATAAGCATGTTCCCGGCACGTTACTTTATATTTCCTACCCTTTACTACTATTAGCCGCCATTGTGGGCTTTGCGCTCATAGGTAAAATCCCTGAAAAGCTTGCCATTACCTTTGCTAATAGCATGATGTTTTTAGCATCCATTGTGCACTGCTTATCGCTGAGTCAGTTTTTAAATTATCGTGGTCGTGGTTTTAAATTTGTTTGCCTATTTACCGCTGCCAGCGCTTTATTGCTTGTTTACTTCACTTTTTTTCAGCCATCTATGCGCTCACGGGTTTATATTTCTGACTTTCAACATATTGTAGAAGCCGCTTTTTTACTATTTGTTTTTTTTAAATATGCGCGAAAACCTTATCCTAATGCCAGTATTGTTTACATTATTATTTTAACCTTGGTTGCAGCCAGTTTTATCACTCGAACTATTTTTATGGATCGCGTTGCACAACAAGATGCAATATTAAACCCATGGTTTGACTCACTATTATTTTTGAACAGTGTGATTGCCCCTATGTTTTATGCTGCCGGTATGGCGCTATTGTGTAATGAACGCAGAGAATTAAGGCTTAATAAACTTACCGAAAAAGCACACAAAGACTTAGAGATTCGCGGGCTCTTTTTATCAACTATAAGCCATGAAATACGCACCCCATTAAACGGCATTTTAGGCAGCGCACAACTGGTGTTAAACCAAACTAGCGACAGCCGCAATAAAGCTTATTGCGAAGCCATTATCAACTCAGCTGAGTCACTCAACTTACTAGTAGATAAAGTGCTGGAATACGCAAGCTTAGATCAGCATGACGAAGCCTTGTACGAAGAAGACATAGAGTTCAAAACTTGGCTACAAAACTTATGCCTGCTGTTAAGTCCTCTGGCCGAACAAAAACAGCTTAAATTTGAGCTTGCCTGTAACATCCCTGATAAAGCCTGTTATTACTGCGACCAACAAAAGCTCAGACAAATCATTATTAATCTTGTTGGTAATGCGATTAAATTTACCGACACCGGCACAGTAAAAGTACAGATTGATTTAATTAATGAAACTCAGCTCGATCATACTCTTAAAGTAAGTGTACTCGATTCGGGCCCGGGTATTGAAAAAGATGAAATTGATTACTTAACTGAGCCCTACATTCAAAGCAGCGCCGGTAAGGAAAAAGGCGGAACGGGGCTTGGTCTGGCTATAACTAGTCGCCTTCTCGATAAAATAAATAGCCAACTAGAAATCACCAGTGAGCTGGGAGTGGGTAGCGTATTTAGCTTTAACATGACACTAGCCATAGGTGAACTTAGCCTTGTAGAGCAGCGCCATCAAAGTAAGGATTATTTAACCGGACTTGATGTGTTACTTGTTGAAGATTTAGATTTAAACCAAAAAATAGCTGTTGAATTTATGGCTGACGACGAGCATAAAATTAAGCTCGCTAAAGATGGCAAAAGTGCGATTGAGTTGATGAAAAAATACCACTTTGATGTGGTGTTACTTGATATGAACTTACCCGATTTAACAGGGCAGCAAGTGCTAAAAACACTCAAACGAGTGGAGCATAAAAATCAGCGAACTCCGGTGCTGGCCTTTACTGCCAGTTTGAGCCCTGATGAAATAAAAGAATACTTAGCACTGGGTATTAAAGACATTGTTGGCAAGCCATTAAAGCAAGAAAAACTACGCCAAGCATTGAGTGATTCACAGTCAACACAAACAGCTAGCATTGCCGTCGAGCTGATTGATACGTTATACGATGAAACTGCCACAGAAACCCTAACAAGCTCTTTTAGTATTGATGAAGTATCTTCTATTTATAATGAGTTTATCCTATCTGCGCGTAATAAACTGAGCCGTTGCCAAGCTTTATTAGAGCAAGATCCCGAGCAATGCATTAAGTTATTACATCGCCAAGCCAGCACCGCAATGCAACTTGGCTTTAATAGCTATGGACTAGCTCTTAAAAAAATTGAGCGACGCTTACTAGATAAAAAACCATTAAATAACTCGTTAAATGAAGCCAGCACACTGTGGCAACACAGTTTAGAAGCCTATTTAAGGTATGTGCGCGGGCAATTAGAGTAATTGGAAAATAATTTCCCGCAATAGCCTCAACTTGCGTTAATCAAATCGAGCAACTTCTTCAAACTTAAGCCCTGTAAAACCATATGCATTTAATGCACAAAATAAGTTTAAGGCAACCTCTTTATCATTTTCACGTGAGTCAAAAACATAAGTACCTTCAAATCGGTCTTCTGGAATTTTAAATATGCAGCTAGATTTTGGTAAGTGTTCCTTTCTAAACATAGCTTTTTGTAATCCAATATTTAAAGTTGGGAGCATAAAAGTGCTCTTCTCAACATCTAACATACCTTCTATTTTCCGAGTAACATTATAAAAATACCAGTTATCATCACCAACATAAAAGGGGAGTAACTCTCCAGAATCTTCAAAAATTTCTGTCAGTTCATTTGCAGCTTGCTCAGATACAGCAAGACCCTGTAAATTAATTGCAGCAAAATCACCTAAAGGAGTCTCTTTTTCATTGTTATAATGAGCACTAAAATTTATCAGCGTAGACTCTTTGGAAGAAGTATCAGGTTTCCATAACTCCGGTTCACATAAAGTTTCATTGTCAGGAAAAATTACTCTGTAATGATTCACATCTGGCGTTATTTTATAAATTATCTTACTCATTAGTACCTATACACTCTTAAATATTTACCTACCGTATATATCGTCAAATCGCTCTATATCGCTTTCATCTAAAATGGCACCCGTTTGAACTTCAATAACAACTAAGGGTTCGGACTGATTATTCGCTAAGCTGTGCAGTTGTTTTGCACCAATATAACAAGATTGGTCGTGAGTCAGTGTTAAGCTTTGCTGGTCAATACATATATCTGCAGTGCCTGATACGACCACCCAATGCTCAGCGCGATGCTGATGACGTTGGGTTGAGAGCCTAGCCCCACTTTTTACGGTAATTTTTTTAACCTTAAAGCCGATACTTTCTACTAGTGTACGATAATTTCCCCAAGGGCGGTAAACCACCTGATGATGCGCCAGTTTGTCATTTTGCGTAATTGCCAATTGCTTAAGTATTAAAGGTAAGCCTTCAAGCGAATCTTGCTTTGCAACTAAGGTAGCATCATGAGTATGTACAATCGCTAAATCACTCACACCTAAAGTAGCAATTGTGTGTCCATCCTCACTAATAACTAGGTTATTAATACTGTTTTGTGCAATATGTTGCTGATTTTGACTATTGCCCTGCGAATCCTTTTCTGCAAGCGCAGCCAGTGCAGAAAAACTGCCGACATCACTCCACTTTAACGCCACTGGCATTACCACTACATTATTGCTGCGCTCTAAAATAGCGTAGTCAATTGAGTCACTTGGGCAAGATTCAAGTGCATGGGCATTTGCTCTAGTAAACGCTAAGTCTTGTTTAAAATCAGTAGCACTGGCTACACTTTTAGCAATTTTGGGGGCAAAGCGCTCAAGCTCTTGCAAATAAGCAGTGGGAGTAAATAAGAACATACCACTGTTCCAACTATAACCGCCCTCAGCTAAATAGGTTAATGCAGTTGCTAAGTCAGGCTTTTCTTTAAACTGGTCAACTTCAAAACAACAGGTATCTTTAATGGCTGCGCCCTGTTTTATATACCCATAACCTGTGTGTGGCTCTGTTGGCGTAATTGAAAATGTAACTAATTTACCTTGCTCAGCAAGTTTAATCGCATCAGATAACTGAGCAGTTAATCCGGTAAAATCTGCAATATGATGATCGGCAGGCATCACCAACAAAGGGCCCGTAATATTATTTTTTAAAGCATAATGCGCGGCAAGGGCAATAGCTGGTGCGGTATTTTTACCTTCTGGCTCAAGTACTATGGCATAGGGTTTTGCAAATGCTGCCTGCTCCGCGGCAATAAATCGGTGCTGCTCATTACAGACCAAAATAGCGGGATTAAAGCCCTCAGTTGCAACACGTAATAAGGTATTTTGTAATAATGACTGCTGATTTTTATCATCAAGCAAAGATAAAAACTGCTTTGGCATTGCTTGGCGCGACAGCGGCCAAAGCCGTGTGCCAATGCCGCCTGCTAAAACTACCGGTGTAATAAGGGTTGTATTCATAAAGCCGCCAATAAAAATATCAGCGGCTATTTTAGCACTTTATTGGCTAGGCGCTAATTTATACCAATGTAAAAGCATCTGCATCTAAATGTGCCGGGAATTTAGCTCTAAACTCATCAAGCGGCGCTTTATTTAACGTGATTGTTAATAGTGCTTGCTGGTCGTCATGCGCTTTAATCAGTGGCTCACCTTTAAAGTCATACACTGCGGTTCCACCGCTGTGGTCAATACCATTACCATCTTCGCCAACCCGATTTACGCCAATCACGTAGCATAGGTTTTCCATTGCTCGCGCCATTAATAAGGTATCCCACACATTACGCCTTGCAGCTGGCCAGTTGGCAATATTTATCATCACGTCGTAGTCATTGTTATTGCGCTGAAACACCGGAAAACGTAAATCGTAGCAAACTTGCGGTAAAATTTTAAACCCTTTGAGTTCAAACACTTCACGGTTTTGTCCTGCTACTACAAATTCGCCCTCGTTACCCAAACAAAATAAGTGGCGCTTATCGTAATAACGTACCTCACCACTTGGCTTTACCCAATAAAACCGGTTGGCCTTTTTGTCTCCTTGAGTTACCAATACCGAGCCCGCACAAACCGCATTATGTTGTTTAGCTTGTGTTTTAAGCCAACTCAGTACTGAGCCATTTTCAGCCTCACCACAATCAAGGTTAACCGCAAATCCAGTGGCAAAGGTTTCGGGCAATACAATTAAATCTGGTTTATTGGTGATGTTGGCAAGTTGTTGTTCAAACATAGCTAAATTGGCTTTTTTATCGAGCCAATGCAATGAGCTTTGTAATAATGCTAAAGTTAAAGTTGACATAAAATTTGCGCCGCCTCTATTAGGGTTTGATCGTTTTTAGCAAAACATAAGCGAATAACCTTATCGTTATTTGGCTGCTGGTAAAATACACTTAGTGGAATGGCTGCCACGCCTGCTTGCTCTACCAGCCACTGACAAAATTCTACGTCATTTAAATCCGATACATCACTATAATCAAGCAGTAAAAAGTAGGTGCCTTCACTTGGTAAAATGCTAAAGCGGCTGTCTTGTAGAGCATTACTGAGTACATCGCGCTTTTGTTGATAAAACTCACTTAACTGGTCAATGTGTTCAGCATGTTGCTCTAACATATCTGCTAATGCATGTTGTGCAGGCGTAAAGCTTGAAAAAGTAACATACTGATGAATCTTTCGAAATTCTTCGCATAAATCAGTGGGCGCAATACAGTAGCCCATTTTCCAACCGGTGCTATGAAAGGTTTTACCAAAGCTTGAAATAACAAAGCTTTTTGCCAGTAGCTCCTCGTCACGTAGTGCACTTAAGTGTGGTTGTTGATCAAACGTTATATGCTCATAAACCTCATCGCTTATTACATATAAATTGTGAGCACTCACTAGTTTTTTTAGTTCGTTGATATCTTGCTGTTTTAACACTTTGCCACTGGGGTTATGCGGAGTATTAATAATAATTGCACGAGTATTTACTGTGATAGCTTGATTTACCATTTGCCAATTTATAGTGTAATCTGGAGCGGCTAACGCAACATGCACTGACTTGCCGCCTGCTAGTTCAATAGCGGGCTGATATGAGTCGTAAGCAGGATCAAATACAATAACGTCATCACCCGCGCGCACAATAGTTTGAATCGCTACAAATAATGCTTCAGTTGCTCCTGAAGTTATAGTTACTTGGCTTGTTCCATCAATTTGCGCAGCATATTTTCGCTGAACTAATGCTGCAATTTGCTGTTGCAGTTTAGGTACACCGCTGGAAGGCGAGTATTGATTAGCTCCTTGGGCTACGTACTGACTTAACTGCGCTTTTAAATACTCAGGGGTATCAAACTCAGGAAAACCTTGCGAAAGATTAATTGCCGAAAACTTATTAGCCAAGCCACTCATTTGGCTAAATATACTAATACCTAAATTGGGGAGTTTACTGTCAAACACGAAGTCTCCTGATGATGGTTTTGTGTACAGAGCAATGCTATGATTAAAAACGGAAGTTTAGCCGTCTAAACTGTACTTTAATTGTTATTTGTGAGGAAAATATGCAAGACAACCATACCGCTATTTCAAACCTTATAGAAGCCGCAAAATGGATCAGCCAACAAGGTTGGGTTCCTGCCTCGGGTGGAAATTTATCAGCTCGCACCCAAAATGGCTTCGTTATAACGACTAATGGCTGCGATAAGGCCCAACTTACCCATGAGCATTTTTTACAGTTAGGCCACCAAAACTTAAATCCTCCTCAGGCTTTATCAAGCGAAGCGAAATTACATTTAAGTTTGTATCAGTTAATTCCTGAGGCGCAATGTGTATTGCATACTCAATCTGTTGCAGCAACGGTGCTTTCACAAGTAACGCAAGCTCATCAGCTTGATTTAAGCGGTTACGAAATGCAAAAAGTACTCAGTGGTTTTACCTCACATTTAGAAACCTTAAGCATTCCGATTTTTGATAACGACCAAGATATTGACCGTTTAAGCTTATTAGTTAGCGATCATCATTTGCACTCACCGATTAAATTTGGTGTATTAATTCGCGGTCATGGCTTATATGCAGTTGGCAAAAATATTGCTGAAGTGCGTCGCCACCTAGAAGCACTAGAGTTTTTGTTTAGCTGCGAATTAGAACGATTAAAAATCACCGGCATTCAAGCGAGCAATACACTTCATCATCAATAATTAACAAGCAAGTATTTAATGGTAATGCTCGTACATTTTATCTAGCGGCTCAGAAAGACCGCTTTCTTGTACTATACGTACATGTTTGCGTTTTAATTCGCGAGCACTGGTAACGCCACAAGAATGTGCAATAAGCCCTGCCCCGTAATGGATGTATTTATTATAATTTGCGACCCGCTGCGCTTTATCTTCAACATTCAAACCACGTTGTAAACGTTCATTATGCGTAGTAATTCCTGTTGGGCAGGTATCTTTATTACATTGCATAGCCTGAATGCAGCCTAGTGCAAACATGTGCCCTCGCGCAGAAACCACAAAGTCGGCTCCTAGTGCTAATGCCCATGCGACTTTGGAAGGCACAATTAATTTACCCGAAACAATAATTTTAACTCGCTCTCTAAGACCGTGTTTCTTTAATAGCTGTATAACTAAAGGAAGGCTTTCTTTAAGCGGTAACCCCACAGAATCTAATAAAGATTGTGGTGCTGCGCCTGTGCCCCCATCAGCACTATCAATAGTAATAAAGTCGGGTGCGGACTCAATGCCACGATGATTAATCTCGGCAAATAAACTTTCTAACCAAGTATGCTCACCAATAACCGCTTTAAAACCTGTCGGTTTACCCGTTGTAGTTCTGATGGTGGTAAGCATGTCTAGAATATCGTTTGGATTTTTTATTTCTGGGTGCCCATTTGGGCTAATAGAATCCTGCCCTTCGGGTATGCCTCTTATTTTGGCAATTTCAGCATTCACTTTTCGTCCAGGTAACATGCCGCCTTTGCCTGGCTTAGCACCTTGGCTCATTTTCAGTTCAAACATTTTAACCGCTGGATGTGCAGCAACGGCTTTTAGCTTTTCTGTACTTAAATTTCCCTGCTCGTCGCGTACACCGTATTTTGCGGTGCCAATTTGAAATACAATATCGGCACCTCCTTCTAAGTGATATGGGCTAAGGCCGCCTTCTCCTGTGTTCATCCAACATCCTGCTAATTTTGCCCCCTTGGATAGTGCACGCACAGCAGGGCTTGATAGCGCACCAAAGCTCATGCCCGATATATTAAATAGCGAATTTGTGGTGTAAGGAAATTTACAGTAAGGGCCAAGAGTTACGTTGCTCGGCGCTAAGGCTTCTTCATCTAAGGTAGGAAACGCACAGTTCATAAACATGACTGTGCCTGTGGCCTCTAAACTTTGAGTTGAACCAAAAGCGGCCGTGTGATCAACATCTTTAGCCGCGCGGTAGACCCAACTACGCTCGGCACGATTAAAGGGCATTTCTTCACGATCGAGGGCAAAAAAATACTGTCTGAAAAACTCACCTTGGCGCTCAAAGAAATAACGAAAACGTCCAATCACGGGATAATTACGCCTAATAGCATGCTTTGTTTGCGTAACATCTCGAATATAAAAAATAGCAATTAATACAACCAGCAATCCCAATGCAACAATAAATAGGCTGGCAAACACATCGATACTGAACATTATAAACTGACTCATTACTTATCCTTAAATGCTAAAAAAGCGTGATGCCATCAAATAACACCACACTTTTATAGTTTCAAAATAATGCGCTTTTAGCTATCTGTTTTTGCTAATTCCACTTGTATATACAAACGTATTTGTTGCTCAAGCACCGACAAAGGCACTGAGCCATGGCGTAATATTTGATGATGAAACTCACGAATATCAAATTGTTGACCTAATGCTTGCTCAGCTTCTGCGCGCAGACGTTTAATTGTTAACTCACCAATTTTGTAAGACAGCGCTTGTGCTGGCCACGAAATATAACGGTCGGTTTCCGTTTTTACATTATGCAATGAAAGCGCCGTATTATCAGCCATAAAGTTCATTGCACGCTCTCGACTCCAGCCATACATATGCATCCCCGTATCAACCACTAAACGTGCAGCACGCCACATTTCGTAGGTTAAACGACCAAAGTTGCTATATGGGTCTTGATAAAAACCAGCCTCAACCCCTAAGTACTCTGAATATAACCCCCAGCCTTCACCAAATGCTGATAAATAGGCATCTCGGCGATAGCTAGGTAAGCTTTCAAGCTCTGCATTGAGTGATATTTGTAAATGATGGCCCGGTACGGCTTCGTGCAGCGTTAACGCTTCTAAAGCATAGAGTGGTCGTTTATCTAAAGCGTACGTGTTCACCCAATAAAAACCGGCTTGATCATCACGGCTCGAACCTGAATAGCGCCCAGTAGTGTACTTAGGTGCAATATTGGCAGGCACCGGCGCTACGCCATAGGGTTTGCGTGGTAAGGTATGAAATAATTTAGGTAACTGTGCATCCATTTTTTTGGCAATGTACGCGGCCTCTTTTAATAATTGTTCAGGCGTTGTGGCGTAAAACTGCGGATCAGTACGTAAAAAGTGGATAAATTCTGCAAACGTGCCCTTAAAACCCACCTCTTTGATGACCGCTTCCATTTCACTGCGAATACGCGCCACCTCAGCTAAACCCAGCTCATGGATTTCTTTTGGGGTCATTTGTGTCGTGGTGTAATACTTAGCACGATTTGCATAAAAGGCTTCGCCATTAGGAGTTGACGAAATACCAATATCACTGCGCGCGCCAGGTAAGTATTCAGTATTAAAAAAAGTTAAGTAATCTTTATAGGCTTTAATAACTTGGCCACTGATAGTGGCTTTAGCCTGTTGTTGTAACGCTATAAATTCACTATCACTTAAACCCGCGGTATTGTTTAAAAACGGCTTGTAAAATTCAGACTGTGTTACATCGTCAACAATGTAGGCAGTAATAGAGTCTTGGTAGCCAATTAATACCGCTTTGGGTTGAGTTAAACCAACTTCTAATCCTTTACGCATCCAGCCTATGTTTTGCTCAAAAAAGCGCGGCACTTGTTGTAATCGCTTTAAGTAGTTTTGATAATCTTGAGCGGTTTTATAATCCGAGCTATTAACAATAAACGATAAGCTTGAATGAAAGCCATATTCTGACGTTAAAGGCATGTAGTGCGCGTTAAATACATATTCATCAATAGTATTTTGCACTTGCGCTCGAATAATACTGTAGTTAATTTGGTTTTCGTCACTCAGCTTGCTCATATCTATTGCATCTAAATCAGCCAATAACTGCGTGTTTTTTTGATACTGCTGGGCTAAAAAGTCAGCCGATAAGTTAGGTAGTAAATAGCCATCAACCCCCTTAGGATTACTGTACGGACTTACCTTTTGGCGGTACTGGACGATACTTTCGGCCGTTTGCGTAAATTGCTGATCGGCGTTAATTGTGGTGAGCTGACACGCGCTTAATGAGCACACTAAGGTGACACTTAATAAGGAAAGGCGCATTTTTTTCGAAAGAGATAAATTCATAGTTATTGAGCTTAATGACGTTACAGATGTGATAAACCTATCTTAGGCTGAATAAATAGCAAATAGATATACGACCAACTGCGAAAAATATACGCCAGCAGTCATTTTATTAACTTAAGTTAATACTTAACTATAAATAAAATTAGAGTAATTGCTCAAAAAAGCAACGGTTATTGAATTTATAGCGTCATTTTAATCAACTACGACTCATTTTACTTTTAAATCACAGATATAATGATTATTGTATCTGCGCTTGGAAGCAAATTGCCTCATTGGACGAGTTTTATAAATCAGCATTTATGCGTATTTGGTTGGTAATTGCAAATGATGTTCCATGACTCCATGGCTATAGCACAAGAAAAAATGACAAAAGTATGTATGTTTTTAGAGCATCATGTTTTGCCTCCTACCCCCTTAAATTTTCAAGTTGTGTATACATACATTAGTAAAATCCATTTTGCGCTTAACAATGCTATTGATGATGCCATAGATGCAAATCAAAATATTGATGAGCTATTTATTGAGCAACTCTATTTTGAATATTTAAATCAGGGTCATAAAACCGAAGTAGCAATGATTGAAAACGTCAATGGCGTGATCAATTCACTATCGCGAAATGCACAGCAAACAGAAAAAAAACTTAACGATTTTGCAGGCCATGTTAATGACTGCTTGCATTCTTTAGATGAAAATAATATTGCTAACAGCCGCCTCGCTTTAGAAAGGTTAAATGAGCAAACACAGTTACTTCTCTCACAACAAGCACAATTTAAACAAGAACTTAGCCAGGCAAAAAAACTACACGAAGCCACTAAAAAACAACTTAATACCTTGCGCAAACAACATGTGATTGACCCACAAACAGGCTTATACAAACGCCATTATTTAACTAAGCAAACACAATTATGGCTAAAACAAGACAAGTCAATTTCAGCAATTGCCATTCAAATTGATAATTTAGAGCATTTTATTAATAACTTTGGTGATGCCATTGGAGAAGTGATTTTAAATAAAGTAGCTAAGCAAGTTCAAAAGTATGTTTCACAAAGTGGCTTAGCCGGGCGCTCTGCAAAAGACCAATTTATTGTTCTACTTGCTAACATTGAGCCAGAAACTGCTAAGCTGATTGCAGAAAAAGTAATAACTGGAGTTGAAAAACTACGCTTTATAAGTTCAAAAAGCGATCTAAAACTCCCTCCCATTTCTCTCTCATTAGGGATTACGGAACAACAACAAGGCGACTTTAACCAACTAGTTAAAAGTGCCTCAAACGCGGCGTTTAAATCACGCGCATCTCAATAACCCAGTACACTGTTCAAACAATAAAATTAACTGATAAATCATATTCAAATTGCACCCTTGGTGCACAATCAAGTACACTAGTCTTTATTACCACGATAGAGATTAATCATGAACGAGAACCCTGAAAAGACCACGCATTTTGGCTATAAAACTGTTGCCGAAACCGAAAAAGCTTCTATGGTTGCTGATGTATTTCATTCTGTTGCGACAAAGTACGATGTTATGAATGATCTCATGTCTTTTGGTATTCATCGTTTATGGAAACGTCAAACAATTGCCAGCTCAGGTATTCGTAAAGGTCATCATGTATTAGATTTAGCCGGCGGTACTGGCGATTTAACTGCAAAGTTTAGCCAGCTTGTTGGCGAAACCGGTCAGGTTGTTTTAGGTGATATAAACTCTTCAATGTTAAAAGTAGGCCGCGAAAAGCTGCATAACTTAGGCCTTGTAGGCAACATTGATTACGTACAAATGAATGCCGAAGCCTTACCTTTCCCTGATAATAGTTTTGATTTAATTACGATTGCTTTTGGCTTACGTAATGTCACCGACCAAAATAAAGCATTGCGCTCTATGTACCGCATTTTAAAGCCAGGTGGTCGTTTACTCATTCTTGAGTTTTCAAAACCAGAGCAAGAGCTTCTCAGCAAGGCGTATGACTTTTACTCTTTCAACATTTTACCTACTATGGGTAAACTAGTTGCTAACGACAGTGAATCATACCAATACTTAGCAGAGTCAATTCGTATGCATCCAGATCAAGAAACCCTTAAAGCGATGATGGTGGAAGCAGGGTTTGAGCAAGCGACTTATCAAAATCTAACTGGTGGCATTGTTGCCCTGCATCGTGGATTTAAATACTAAGGTTAGTAATTTATGGCGCTTGAAGAACACAGTAAAGAACAACCGGCTGCAGGCAGTTTTTTTATGCTACCGAGCTTTGTACTTTCGCTTATTGAGCAAGTATTAAATCAAGCGCTTAAACTCGATCCGAGCTTACTCGATAAACTAAAAACGGTAGAGCATCAGCGCTTATTAGTTGAGGTTAGAGACTGGCAGCAAAAAATAGCCATTACTTATGCCAATCAGCAGCTACATCTTTACACTGCATTCGAACATGCTGACGCTGATTGTATGATCAGCGCCAATATAGATACGTTGTTAGCACTGAAAAACCCAGCCATGCTGACTCAACTTATTCGCCAAGATAAGCTTGATTTACAAGGCGATTTAAATATAGCTCAACACTATAGTTCAGCCTTTTCAAGTGTAGAGATTGATTGGCCAGAGCAACTAGCAAAGCATATTGGCGACGCGCCTGCACAACAACTTTATTTGCACTTGCAGTCGCTTAAGCAGCAAGGTAAAAAAGCAAAGTCTCAGCTCGATAATACTTTTATTAGTGTGTGCCAAGACGAACTGGCAATCACCATTCACCCATTAGAGCTTGAGCAATTTAAACAACAAAATAGAGCACTAAAAGGCCATGTTGCCGCCATTGAGCAACGTATTAACGCCCTAATTAAAGCCCTTTAACGCGCTAAGGATTTTTTGTGTCAACTGCCCGACTGTATTACATAACTAAAACCCTGCTTAGCTTCGGACTTGATGAGCTTGTACCCAAACATAAAGTACCTTGGTTTGCTAAACTTGCTCGTGGCAGTTTGTTTTGGTTGCGCAACCAACACAAAGATAAACCTCCTGGCTTAAGACTTCGTTTAGCACTACAACAGCTTGGCCCTGTGTGGATAAAGTTTGGCCAAATGCTTTCAACTCGGCGCGATTTACTGCCTCATGATATCGCCTTGGAATTAGCCTTTTTACAAGATCAGGTAGAACCGTTCGAGGGTGAACTAGCCCAGAGAATCATCGAAAAAGCATTAGAAATAGATGATATTAGCCAGCTATTTAGCGAATTTTCACAAATACCTTTGGCATCGGCCTCAATTGCTCAAGTGCATACTGCTACCCTTGTTGATCCTCAAGGCGAATCGCAAGATGTTGTTATTAAAGTTATTCGCCCTAATATTGAGCAACAAATCAACGCTGACTTAGCACTAATGGAAAAATTGGCTAAGGTTGTCGGTAAGTTAATTAACGAAGCCAAGCGATTACGCCCAGTGGAAGTGGTTAAAGAGTATAAAAAAACATTGCTCGATGAGCTCGACTTAATGCGTGAGGGCGCTAATGGCATTCAATTAAAGCGTAACTTTGAAGGTTCAGAATCGTTATACATTCCAACAGTATATAGTGATTATAGCCGCAGTAATGTACTGGTTATGGAGCGTATTTACGGTATTCCGGTTTCGGACACTGAAGCGTTGATGGCACAAAACACCAACATGAAGTTATTAGCAGAACGCGGAGTAGAAGTGTTTTTTACTCAAGTATTCCGCGACAGTTTTTTTCATGCTGACATGCACCCAGGTAATATTTTTGTGTCACGCGAAAACCCGCATAATCCTAAATATATTGGTATAGATTGCGGTATTGTTGGAACTCTTAACAAAGAAGATAAACGCTATTTAGCTGAAAATTTCATTGCCTTTTTTAACCGCGACTACCGCCAAGTAGCACAGCTACATGTTGATTCAGGCTGGGTACCACCTGATACCAGCATTGAAGAGTTTGAATTTGCTATTCGCACCGTGTGCGAGCCTATTTTTAATAAACCACTAGCTGAAATATCATTTGGTCATGTATTGGTTAACTTATTTAATACCGCACGTCGTTTTAATATGCAGGTTCAACCGCAACTCGTATTATTACAAAAAACCTTGTTGTATGTTGAGGGCTTAGGTCGTCAGCTATACCCACAACTGGACTTGTGGAAAACAGCAAAACCATTTTTAGAAGACTGGGTTAAACAACAAGTGGGCCCGCTGTCTGTGCTAAAGCAAATGTATGCAAACTTACCGTTTTGGGCAGAAAAAATGCCTGAACTACCCGATTTAATTTATCAAAATTTAAAGCGAGCACCACACTCTCACGCACCTGAAATTAAGGTTTCACATAAACCATTGGTTTTAGGACTGTTTAGTAGTGCTGCGATGATTGTCTCAGCTTTATTTTATTTACAACACAACTTAATCGCTGCTGGCGTTGTCTTAAGCTGTGCTGTTATTGGCTTTATAGCGGCTTGGCGCCGCTCATAAACTAAGTGCTATTTGCCACTTTGGGCGTATAATCAGCACTTAACCTTATTATTTTATGGCTTAAAAGCAGGAGAAAACCATGGGTTTTGGTGGTATTAGTATTTGGCAATTATTAATTGTACTTGCAATCATTGTACTTTTATTCGGTACAAAAAAACTACGCGGTATGGGTGGTGATTTAGGTGGCGCAGTTAAAGGCTTTAAAAAAGCTATGTCTGATGACCAAAATGCTGAAAAACAAGCTAGCGAAGATAAAACTGAACAGATCCAAAAATCATCAGAATCAACACCAATCGATTCAAGTACAACTAGCAAAACTAAAGATAACGACAAGGTTTAACTAGCATGGGAATGTGGGAGCTTGTTGTGGTATTTATTGTCGGCTTGGTAGTACTAGGGCCGGAACGCTTACCTGTTGCTATTAGAACCGTAAGCCGCTGGGTTAAAACAGCCAAAGCAATGGCTAACTCAGTAAAAGCTGAAGTGAGTGAAGAGCTTCGTGTAAACGAGCTACATGAAAACCTAAAAAAAGCAGAGCAACAAGGTCTTAAAGATTTAAGCCCTGACCTACAACACTCTGTTTCTGAGCTGCAACAAGCAGCGCAATCAGTTACTCACAGCTATAAAAAAAATCAAAGCCAAGCCACTAATAACCAAGCAACAGATGACTCTAAATAATTATGGCACTCTCTTTTTTCATGCGCTTAATGCAGGTATAGAAAACAATGACTGAAGAAGTAAAATCAGGATTTGTCGCTCATTTAATCGAGTTGCGTGACCGGTTGATAAAATCGCTATTGAGTATTTTAGTGATATTTATTGGTTTGGTTTACTTTGCAAACGATATTTATACGTTTGTAGCTGCTCCTCTAGTCGCTCATTTACCTAGTACTGCCACTATGATAGCAACGGATGTCACTGCGCCATTTTTTGCTCCCTTTAAACTAACCTTGTTTGTTGCTTTATTTGCGGCCATCCCTTGGATTTTACATCAAATTTGGGGATTTATAGCCCCAGGTTTATATCAGCACGAAAAGAAAATGCTGATGCCCATATTAGCTTCCAGTATTTTCTTATTTTATGGTGGCATTGCTTTTTGCTACTTTGTAGTACTGCCAATTATTTTAGGGTTTTTCACCAGTGCAGGTCCGCAAATGATGACGCTTGCGCCCGATATCAGTAGCTATTTAGGCTTTGTTCTTAAGCTATTTTTTGCTTTTGGCATTGCATTTGAAATTCCAGTGGCGATTATGTTGCTCTGTTGGAGCGGTGCAACAACCACACAAAGCCTAAAAGAAAAGCGCCCTTATATAGTGGTCGGCGTATTTGTAGTGGCGATGTTTTTAACGCCACCAGACGTTTTATCACAAACTCTATTAGCACTGCCTATGCTGCTGTTATTTGAGCTTGGCTTAATTTTAGCGAAATTTTATACCGCAAAACCACAACAAGAATCTGAGGAATAATATGAATAAGCACTTACTTTCTTTACTCGCTTTAGTTAGCGTACCGGTTTTAGCCGCAACTCCTATCAATGAACAAGCGTTGCAAGCCTGTAGTTTTACTGAAAATGACTTTAATCGCTTACTATGCTATGACAACACCATTGCCGGAAAATCACTCTCTCAATCAGCCCGTAAACAGCCAGAGCAACCTGCTCAAGCTAATGTAAAAGCTGACACGCCTACCGTAACAGCACCCGTGGCTATCAAAGAAAAAGAATTTGGTTTAGAACACAAAGAAATTACTGAAAATGGGGAAAAGTCTATTACATCAATGATTTCATCTGTTAAAAAAGCACCTTATGGTGAGCTAATTATTACTTTAGAGAATAATCAGCAGTGGCGTCAAATTGGTTCAGATAGCTTGAGATTAGATGAAGGCGATACCGTTATTATTAGCCGTGGGGTATTCAACTCTTTTTTACTTAAAAAAGCAGATCAAAACCGTTCAATTCGTGTAAAACGCACCCAGTAATGCAATACACCTTAATTGATGCTGGCGTAAATTTAACTAATCATCAATTTGATGGTCAGCATCAAGAAGTGCTCGCTCGGGCAAAAGAGGTCGGCGTTAAGCATATGCTAATTATTGGCTGCGATATCAGCTCCAGTGAAGAATCATTAGCACTTGCTGCACGCTATGGTCAATATGCTAGCGCAGGTATTCACCCTCATGATGCAAAAACAGCAACCTATGAACTTGAGCAACAACTCACTCAGCTAGCTCAACATGAGCAGGTTATTGCCATAGGTGAGTGCGGGCTAGATTATAATCGCGACTTTTCTCCAAGAGATGTGCAGCGTGATGTGTTTCGTCGTCAACTCGCATTAGCTGAAAAGCTAAACCTGCCCGTTTATTTGCATGAACGTGACGCCAGTGACGACATGCTTGCTATTTTAAATGAGTTTACTGTACGCGGTGTACTGCATTGTTTTACTGGTGATGCACAAGCACTCGCAGGTTACTTAAATTTGGGCCTTTATATTGGTATCACCGGCTGGGTATGTGACGAACGACGCGGCAAAGAATTACAACAACTGATCCCAAGCATTCCCATTGAGCGTTTATTAATTGAAACCGATGCACCCTTTTTAATCCCTCGCACTGTTAAACCTAAGCCAAAATCAAGACGTAATGAGCCAGCATTGCTGCATTATGTTTGTGACACGCTTGCTCAGCTTTATGGTATTCCTGCATGTGATGTTGCAAAGCATACGAGTGAAAACTTCAATCATTTGTTTGGAATAGAGAAAAAATAATGCGAACCTTTTGCGCTTTGCTGGTATTCACTATGGTGTTTTATGCATCCTGTTTTCCTGCAAATGCAATCGAGATAAATAGCGAATTTAATTCAAAAAAAATAGAAGGTATTCATTATTCGTTTGTTCCTGCCTCATTAGAAGATGCACGACAAAGCAATTTACAAGAATGGCTGCTACTTAATAATAAGCCACTTAATTTAGGCCTTGAGTCTCGGCCTGTGTGGATTCAATTTCAACTAAATAATTACCTTAATGAGCCAATAGAGCCAATCCTATCGTTCGACAACCCACTTCTGAACAATATTTACCTGTACCACTTTATAGGTGAGGAGCAACTAAAATCGGAACATATTGGTGATGCTCTGCCTTTATCTGATAGAGTGATTAGAAGTGAGTCTTTGCTGGTTAAATTAACTCTTCCCGCTAACAGCAAAACCACCGTTTACCTCAAAGTTAATAATAATGCGGGAATTGGGCTTCGCGTCCCTCTCACCTTATGGCAACAAGATGCATTATTAGCCCATAAAAGTATGATTAACCTGCTCTATGGATTGCTGATTGGATTTATTTTTTCACTGGCTATCAGTAGCATAGTTTTATTTGCTTTTTCACGTAAACATTATTTTGCTTATGCCGGTGTGATTACATTGATGCTTAGCCTGTTTTTAGCTTATATAGGTGGTTTTGGGCTTCGTTATGCTCCCTCAAGCATAGCAGGCTTGCAACAGTTAATGCTGCCTCTATTACTTATGCTGATCACAATACTGCTTCTACCCTTACAGCGGCATGTGTGCAAACCTAACGCCTCTAAGCTACTCAAGGGTCAAACTGCTATTACGACACTGTATGCGTTAATTATCGGTTTTATATGGTTATTACCTACTCCCAGTGTGACTTTATTTGCCATCTCAACTATACCTATAATTCTTATTTACCACGTGATAACTACATTACTTTATTTGCGCCAGCAACCGACAAACCCTAATAAAAGCTTATTAATTGCTCTTCTATTGTTTTTCATTATTGTGATTCATTTTGCCATTGCATTAACCGACCTTTATGCAGTGACTCGAACTAGCTTAATGATAACCTTTGCAGCGTCCTTAGGTTGCTCATTTTGTTTAAGTTATACCGTCATAAAGTTATTTATATTACAACGCGATGAACAAGTAACAGCGCAGCAAGCATTAATTGCACAAAACACAGCACAAGATGCGCTATTAAATGAGCGGATTGAATTACAAGAGCGCACCCGCCAAGAGCTTGAAAGCCAAGTAGATGAACGCACCTTTGAGTTACAAGTAACACTGAGGGAATTAGAAGATAAAAACCGCGAACTTGAACAACTCAATATGGAAGATGCCTTAACAGGCATTAAAAATAGGCGCTTTTTCGATAAAAAACTAATTATGGAAATTCGTCGTTCGCGCCGCGAACAAACGCCACTGAGCATTATTATGTTAGATATCGACAAATTTAAGTCAATTAACGATAACTATGGCCACTTAACCGGCGATCAAGTTATAAGGGCTGTGTCTGATACCATTAAACAACAGCTTAAGCGCCCACTAGATGAAGTAGCACGTTATGGTGGTGAAGAATTTGTCATTTTGCTACCTAATACTGATAACCAAGGTGCACTGGTCATTGCAGAACAGACACGCTTAGCAATAGCAAATAATAGTGTGAATGTAGCTGGTACTATTATCGACTTTACCATTAGTGCCGGTGTTTATACTCAAATTGCCGATGATATTCATAACCCTGAACTATTTACTGATTATGCCGATAAGGCACTCTATTTAGCAAAACAACATGGCCGCAATCAAGTGGTTAATTTTTCAATCCCACAGTAGGAGCGTATACTTATGGCCCAATCTGGACTAGACCTTTTCCCATATACTCGCATGCGTAGAATGCGCCGTAATGATTTCTCTCGTCGCCTTATGGCTGAAAATCAGCTGAGTGTTAATGATCTTATTTACCCGGTTTTTGTGCTTGAAGGCAAAAACCGTCGTGAAAGCATTGAATCGATGCCCGGTATTGAACGCTTATCAATTGATCTACTGATCGAAGAAGCTAAAGAATTAGTTGATTTAGGTGTGCCTGCGGTGGCTATCTTCCCTGTTACGCCTGCAGATAAAAAATCATTATATGCCGAAGAAGCGTATAACGATGATGGCTTAGTACAACGCACTGTTCGTGCTTTAAAAGAAGCCCTCCCTGAACTTGGGGTGATCACTGACGGGGCGCTCGATCCATTTACTACTCACGGGCAAGACGGCATTATTGATGACGAAGGCTATGTAATAAACGATGTAACCACTGAAATATTAGTTAAACAAGCATTATCACATGCAGCTGCAGGTGCCGATGTTGTTGCTCCATCAGATATGATGGATGGCCGTATTGGCGCAATCCGCGAAGCGCTCGAAGCGGATGGCTTTATTCACACTCGTATTATGGCTTACTCAGCTAAATACGCATCTAGCTACTATGGCCCATTTAGAGATGCCATAGGATCTGCTGGTAACTTAAAAGGCGCTGATAAAAAAACCTACCAAATGGATCCTGCTAACTCAGATGAAGCAATTCGCGAAGTCGCGCTTGACCTTCAGGAAGGCGCCGACATGGTAATGGTTAAACCTGGTATGCCATACCTTGATATTGTACGCCGTGTTAAAGATGAGTTTGGTGTACCAACATTTGCTTATCAGGTAAGTGGTGAATACGCGATGCATAAAGCCGCTATTGATAATGGCTGGCTGAGCGAAGAAGCTACTATTATGGAATCTTTATTAGCATTTAAACGCGCTGGCGCAGACGGCATCCTGACTTACTTTGCTAAGCAAGCTGCTCGCTATTTAAATAAATAATAACGACATATTGATATAAAAGGGCTTTATTGCCCTTTTGTATATTTAAAGGCAGCCCGTTTTTTATGCTGCGTTACTCTCATTTCTGGGAAGTAACCACACTACATAGACCCTTCCTTACCCAAAACTAAAAACACAACGTATTTTCAACCTCAAAAAATAAGCAAATCTCGACATTGTTAACATTCTGTATTCTATTTGTAATTATTTTTCATTACACTAAGCGTCCCATTTGGGGAAACAAAAACACGGGAAAAATAATAATGTTGAAAACAAAAATAACGCCATTGGCGCTTGTATTAGCAAGCCTCAGTGCACCCGCTACCGCTAACCTCGTTATATCTGAGTACGTAGAAGGCAGTAGCTATAATAAAGCAGTAGAACTATTTAATAATTCGACTACCCCTCTGTCATTAGATGGCTACACGCTAAGCCTCTATTCAAATGGCAATACAGATGCAAATAATACATTCGATTTAACTGGTGAACTTGCTGCAAACAGCACTTACGTCATTGTTAATGGGAATGCATCAGCAGAACTAAAAGAAAAAGCTGACCAACTCAGCGCCGTGACTAACTTTAATGGCGATGATGCGCTGGTACTTACTCAAGGCTCTGTGGTTATTGATAGCTTTGGCCAGCGCGGTGTAGACCCGGGTTCATTTTGGTCAGAAGGGGGCGTGAAAACACAAAATAAAACATTGCGCCGCAAAGAAACCGAGCTAAACGGACGCACTGATGCCGATGGCGCTTTTAATCCAAGTGAGCTATGGCTGCAATTTGATCAAGATGACTTTAGTGATTTAGGTATCTTTGCAGGGAATTCTTCACCTAACCCTGATCCAGACCCAGAACCTGAAGAGCCTTTATTATGTGGCGCTAATAAAACATTAATTAGCAGCATTCAAGGCGAAGGCGCAAGCAGCCCAATGGTTAACACTGTTGTTGAGTTTGAAGGTGTAGTAACAGCTGACTTCCAGGCTGATGATCAGCTCAAAGGCTTTTTTGTTAACTCACTAAGTTATGATGAAGATACAAACCCACTTACCTCTGAAGGGGTATTTGTTTACTTTACTAATACTGATGTTAATGTTGGTGACCACGTTCGCGTACGAGGTACTGTTGAAGAATATTTTGATGCCACCCAAATTGGCAATGTTAGTCAAGTTGCTATATGTGACACCGGTCTTTCAGCTTACCCGATTAAAATTACTTTACCCGTTACCGATCAAAGTGAATTAGAAGCGTTTGAAGGTATGCTGGTTACCTTAGAGCAACCACTTATTGTTACTAACAATTATGGTTTAGGTCGATATGGTGAACTAGAGCTTGCTACTGAACGCTTATACCAAGGTACTCAAGTTGCACTTCCTGGCGCGGCTGCGAATGCGGTTGAAGCGCAAAATATAAATAAAAAAATACTCTTAGATGATGGTTCAACTCGTCAAAACCGCGATCCTATCGCTTACCCTGTCCCAGGATTATCAGCAGAGAATACTCTACGCACAGGCGATACAGTAAATTCTGTAACAGGTGCGTTAGCTTATAGCTTTAGTACTTATCGCATTCACCCAACAACAACACCTCAGTTTATAGCAACCAATCCACGCACCGATGCACCAGAGTTAAACCCTGACGCTGATTTACGTGTTGCCAGCTTTAACGTACTTAACTACTTTAATGGCGATGGCCAAGGCGGTGGTTTTCCAACTAGCCGTGGTGCTGATTCAGAAGCCGAGTTAATTCGCCAACAAGCCAAGCTAGTCAGCGCTATTAGTGCTTTGCAAGCGGATGTGATTGGCTTAATGGAAATTGAAAATGACGGCTTTGGTGAATTCAGTGCTGTTGCAAGCTTAGTAAATGCACTTAATGACGCTGATAGTCAAAATCAGTATGCATTCGTGGATTTTGGTGTTGATAAAATCGGCACCGACGCTATCACGACTGCGCTTATTTACCGTGCTGATAAAGTGCAGCAAGTGGGTACTGCCGCAATCACTACCGATGCGCCTTTCGATTACAGCAACCGTGCACCAATTGCACAAAGCTTTAAATCTTTAGATACAGAAGAAGTCTTTACTGTTGCCGTAGCACACCTAAAATCTAAAGGTGGTTGTAGAAGTGCCACTGGCGGCAATGCAGATCAAGGTGACGGTCAAGCATGTTGGAATGAAATTCGAACTGCTGGCGCAAATGCATTTGCTGATTGGCTAAATGGCAAACCAACAGGAGTTGATGATGAAGATATCATTCTTGTTGGCGACATGAACGCGTATGCAATGGAAGATCCTATCCGCGCATTTGCTGATAAGGGCCTTAAAAATGTGGTTGCTGAGTTAGATGGCAACACCTTAGGTTATTCTTACAGCTTTTCTGGTCGTGCAGGAAGTTTAGATCACGCCCTAGCAAGCCCGAGCTTATTAAGTAAAGTAGTGAGCGCCAGTGATTGGCATATTAACGCCGATGAGCCTATTTCACTTGATTATAATGTTGAATTTAAATCTGACGCACAGCAATCAAGCTTGTATGCTCAAGGACCTTATAGAGCATCAGATCATGACCCTGTTATTGTCGATATTCGTTCAACGATTATCGCGCCACCTGAGCCAGAACCAGAGGTGATCACCGGTGAAATTGATAATATTCGCGGCTGGTTTTGGTGGAAAAACTACCGCATTGATATTCCTGAAGGTTATGACGAGCTAACTATTAGCCTAGACGGTGGATGGGGCGATGCAAACTTATTTGTTAGACACAAAAGAAGCCCGACTTTGTTTAGAAGTGACTGCGCATCAATTAGTAGAGGAAACGCAGAAAACTGTACATTTACCAATCCTAAATCGGGTAAATGGAAAGTCCGCGTAAATGGCTTTTTACCATTTGGCAATGTAAAACTCACTTATAAAGCAACCAAATATGCTGATTAACTTCGACTTCAATAACCGGTTCATGACTTAAAGTTGTTGCCAGTATCTACTTGAAGTAACTCAAAAGCCGCATTCGCGGCTTTTTTTATTTTATATACAAATGTAATTCAGACAGGCTTCAGCAAGCACTGCTTATTATCTATGCAAGCATTGACTTAGTACATATCTAACTCAAAGTAACTCTAACACTGTTTGTTTTTCGAAAAGTCAAAATGCGTTATAGCGGCTTGATTGAAAGTGATAAACAACTTGTCCTTCTAATCCATACCAAGAGCAACTGAGATAAACGTCAATCTTAGCAGTAAACATATTTTTTTATAAAGGATTCAAAATGAAAGCGCGCATTCACCTTATATCTACTTATCAAAGGGTTTTTAAAAAGCCTTTGTTTGGGATGTTGATGGTTTTTTCACTGTGGGGAACTAACAGCGCCATGGCTGCAACTTCACTTGAAGCCGCAATACCGCAGAGCAGTTTATTTGATGTGCTAAGTGCGCGAGCTAAAAAGCTTGCTGAACAAGATTACATTGCACCGAAAGAAATACAGTTAGATGCGCTTAATAGTATTGATTATCAAGACTACCGCTCAATCCGCTTTAAGCAAGGCCAATCGGTATGGAAAGATGAAGGGCTTTATGAGCTGCAATTATTTCACCCCGGTTTTTTATATAAAACGCCAGTAAAAATCAATATCGTTGATCAAAATGCAAAGCTTAGCCGCCTTCCATTTAGCACTGAGTTTTATCAATATGATGGAACAGCAGCACACCTAAAAGATGAAATAGCAAAAAGTATTGAAGGTACGCAGTTAGGGCATGCTGGTTTTAGATTACATTACCCATTAAATAACGATGACTATAAAGATGAGGTTATGGTATTTCAGGGCGCTTCTTATTTTCGCTTAGTTGGGCCTAACCAAGTTTATGGTTTATCTGCACGAGGACTGGCGATTGATACCGCACAAACATCTGGTGAAGAGTTTCCTTCATTCAAAGAATTCTGGTTAGTTAAACCAACACCCGAGCAAACTAATATTACTATTTTTGCTTTACTTGATAGTCCATCAGTAGCGGGAGCTTACAAGTTTGAGATAGACCCTAACACGCAGACAAGTGTTAGCGTCGACATGCAAATTTTTGCCCGTAAAGATGTTAAAAAGCTTGGTATAGCACCATTAACGAGTATGTTTTATCACGGTGAAAATAGTACCAAGTTTTTTGATGATTATCGCCCTGAAGTACACGACTCAGACGGTTTGCTCACGCAATCACAAGAAGGTAACTGGGTATGGCGTCCACTTAATAATCCATCCCAACTTAGCGTAACCTCTTTTTCATATGAAAATCCTAAAGGCTTTGGCCTTGCACAGCGTGACCGTGACTTTAATAACTACTTTGATATAGAAGCGCATTATCATGACCGCCCTAGCTTTTGGATAGAACCACAAGGTGAATGGGGGAATGGCCGTGTTGAGCTTGTTGAGATTCCAACAGATACTGAAACTAACGATAATATTGTAAGTTATTGGGTTCCTGAAAAGCCGTTCAAAGCAGGAGAAGCATTAAAGTTTAGTTACAAAATATCGACCTTTAATGATTATCTAAGCCAAAATAATTTGGCTAAAGTGGCTAGAACACGCATTGGCAGTGCAGCATTGCCTGGTGAAGATAACCCACCTCCAAAGAGTCATCGTCAGTTTACTGTTGACTTTACTGGCTCTGATATCAATCAATTATCTGAAAAATTAGTACTTAGCGCAGACTTGCAACTTACCACAGGTGAAGCGCGTGATATTACAGTGCAAAAGCTGCCAAAATCATTAGGCTGGCGAGTTGCCTTCAAAGTCGCCCCAGAAGACAGTAACCCTGTAGATATGCGTTTATCGCTAAAGCTACGTAACAAAGCAGTGAGCGAGGTATGGAGCTATGTTTGGTATCCAAATGACATCAAGTAAACAAAGTACTGGCACACCAATGCCTTTTAAAACACTTCGCGTATGGTTATTTGCTATAGCTGCTATTGGCCTCTCAGGCTATGGCATTTCAATTATGTTTGAAATTTTAAACTCAAATGGCATGACCTTGCTTGAGTATGCACTGCTTGCTTTGTTTTCTATTACCTTTGCTTGGATAGTCACCGCGTTTTGTAGTGGCTGCATTGGTTTTATACTACAGCTATTTCGTATAGATCCGCTCACGCTAAGAAGAATAAAACCGATCTCCATTAACAATGAAGCACTATCACAGCAAAAAACGGCTGTAGTTATGCCTATTTATAATGAAGACACCCATAGAGTTATTGCTGGTTTTGAAGTGAGCTTGCAATCGTTAAAAGCCACTGGGCAATTAAAACACTTTGATTTTTATTTACTGAGCGATACACAAGACGCAACTATTGCTAGTAATGAATTAAGCGCATGGCATGCTTTATGTGAACGCCTTGGCGATACAGCAAAACAAGTATTTTACCGTCGTCGTGAAGATAATAAACATCGTAAAGTAGGTAACTTAACTGATTTTTGCGAACGTTGGGGTAGCCAATACGAGCATATGATTGTATTGGATGCTGATAGTGTGATGACGGGTCAATGCATGCTAGAACTCACTACTAGCATGCTGAATAACCCACAAGCGGGATTGATTCAAACTATTCCTATTCCTGTGCGCCAAGATACTTTTTTTGGACGCTTTTTACAGTTTGCTTCGATTCTTTATAGTCCAATGTTAGCTACTGGCTCTGCTTTTTGGCAAACCGATAAAGCCAATTACTGGGGGCATAATGCCATCATTCGTGTTAGTGCGTTTATTGATTGCTGTGGCTTGCCAACACTCAAAGGTAAAGCCCCCTTTGGTGGAGAAATTTTAAGCCATGATTTTGTGGAAGCTTCTCTATTACATAGCGCAAATTGGGACGTATTATTACTTGCCGATATTGAAGGCAGTTATGAAGAGGTTCCCAGTAATATCTTAGATTATGCTGTACGAGACAGACGTTGGGTTCAGGGTAATATTCAACACCTAGGTTTACTTTCATCAGCAAAGCTAAAGCTAATGAGCAAACTGCACTTTTTACTAGGTGCAACAGCGTATATTTCATCTCTTATTTGGTTGTCTATGCTGGCATTAAGTACCATAGATGCGGTAACACGTGCTTTAAATAGTGATGTCTACTTTAATCGTGCCTATCAGTTATTTCCGACTTGGCAAATAGCCAAAACAGATCTCATTGACTCATTACTTTACCTAACAATTATTATTTTGTTATTACCTAAACTTATGGGCGTCATTGTTACTTTAGTGCACCGTAAACAGCGCTTTGGTGGTGCATTAAAGCTCATTTTAGGATCTATCATTGAAACCATTTTTGCTATTATTGTGGCACCATTGATGATGGTATTTCATGCGTACTTTGTAGTCTGTGTATTTTTAGGCAAAAAAGTAAAATGGGATGCTCAACCGCGTGAAGGTAGAATGGTGCCATGGAAAGAAGCGTTTGGTTATACATTGTTTTCTTCGCTTGTTGCCATTGTATGGGGTAGCGTTGCTTATTACTTTACACCGGTCTTTTTTTGGTGGTTATCTCCTATTTTATTAGGGCTCATCCTCGCTGCTCCTATTGTGCGTTACTCAAGTAGTATCAAGCTAGGCATTAAGCTAAGGCAGTGGGGCATTTTCCTCTGCCCGAGTGAAGTAGATAATGATGCAACATTAGCAGCTCTTAAAGTACACCTCAAAGAGATAGCCGTTCCACCTGTAGGGCGTTATTCAACAGCAACACCGCTGTTACCATTAGAACATAAAGTGACAATGCCTATTCAGAACTTTAGTAGTGAATCACATCGAAAGAAGTTTAAAGCACTCATCACAAAAACTGCAAATAAGCTAAGTTAATACCACTACAAATAAAAAAGGAGCAACCTTGTGTTGCTCCTTTTTTTTAGCTGCGTTTACCATTTTTTTTAACCATGCTCATTTAATACGACGGGCTTCATTATCTTTAAATCAATCATGCTTTATAAAAGTTAAACAATAAAAAACCCGCAGCAAGTGCGGGTTTTTTTAAAGAGTTAGAGTGCTAATTACTTAGCAGCGTTTTTCTCTTTTTCTGCAGCGATTACAGTATCAGCTACGTTTTGTGGACATGGCGCGTAGTGTGAGAACTCCATAGAGAACTGACCACGACCAGATGTCATTGTACGTAGTGAACCGATGTAACCGAACATTTCTGATAACGGTACGTCAGCTTTAATACGAACGCCAGTTAAACCAGCTTCTTGATTGCTTAACATACCACGACGACGGTTAAGGTCACCAATTACATCACCTACGTGATCTTCTGGTGTGAACACGTCAACTTTCATGATTGGCTCAAGAAGTTGTGCACCCGCTTTAGGGATAGACTGACGGAAAGCGCCTTTAGCAGCGATTTCGAAAGCAATTGCAGATGAATCCACGGCGTGGAAGCCACCGTCGAAAAGTTCAACTTCAACGTCAAGTACTGGGAAGCCAGCTAAAACACCTTCACCCATCATTGACTTGAAGCCTTTCTCAACTGCAGGCCAGAATTCTTTTGGTACGTTACCACCAACAACTGATGAAGAGAATGTAAAGCCAGAACCCACTTCGCCAGGCTTGATGCGGTAATCAATTTTACCGAACTGACCAGAACCACCAGATTGTTTCTTATGCGTGTAGCTATCTTCGATTTCACGAGTGATAGTTTCACGGTAAGCAACTTGAGGCTGACCAACGATAAGGTCTACGCCGTAAGTACGCTTAAGGATATCTACTTTGATATCTAAGTGAAGCTCACCCATACCTTTAAGGATAGTTTCGCCTGAATCTTCATCAGTCTCAACTTGGAAAGATGGATCTTCTGCAACCATTTTACCGATAGCAACACCCATTTTCTCATTACCGCCTTTATCTTTAGGCTGTACAGCAATCGAGATTACTGGAGTTGGGAATACCATTGGCTCAAGTGTTACTGGGTGCTTAGGATCACAAAGAGTGTGACCAGTTTGCACGTTCTTCATACCAACGATAGCGATGATATCGCCCGCTTGTGCTGCAGTCAGTTCTTTACGATCATCAGCTTGCATCTCAACCATACGGCCAACACGCTCAGTTTTACCAGTAAATGCATTAAGGATAGTGTCACCCTTGTTAAGCTTACCAGAGTAAATACGTACGAATGTTAACGCACCAAAGCGGTCATCCATGATTTTGAATGCTAACGCTTTGAAAGGTTCGTCTGCAGATACAATTGCGTGCTCGCCGTTTTCGTTACCTTCTTCATCCATAAGAGGTTGAGGATCAACTTCTGTAGGAGCTGGTAAGTAATCAACAACAGCATCAAGGATTAATTGCATACCTTTGTTTTTGAATGCAGAACCACAGTATGTAGGGAAGAACGCAAGGTCACGAGTACCTTTACGGATACAACGCTTGATATCTTCAACTGAAGGCATTTCACCTTCCATGTACGCTTCCATTAGGTCATCGTCTTGCTCTACAGCAGTTTCAACTAGGAACTCATGGTATTCATCAGTTTTTTCTACCATGTCTGCAGGAACGTCAACAATTGAGTAGTTCTCAGGAAGACCTGTCTCATCCCAAACATATGCTTGTTTGTTTAAAACGTCTACAACACCTACGAATTCGTCTTCAATACCAATTGGTAAAGTCATAACTAATGGAACAGCACCAAGTACTTTTTGTACTTGCTCAGTTACACGGTAAAAATCAGCACCCATACGGTCTAATTTATTTACGAAAATAATACGTGCAACACCTGATTCGTTCGCGTAGCGCCAGTTAGTTTCTGATTGTGGCTCAACACCACCAGAACCACAGAATACACCCACACCGCCATCTAATACTTTAAGTGAACGGTAAACTTCAACTGTGAAGTCAACGTGTCCAGGAGTATCGATAACGTTAAAACGGTGATCTTTCCAGAAACAGCTTACTGCCGCAGACTGGATAGTAATACCGCGCTCAGCTTCTTGCTCCATGAAATCGGTAGTAGACTCACCATCATGTGTCTCACCGCTTTTGTGGATTGTACCTGTAAGCTTTAGGATACGCTCAGTAGTTGTGGTTTTACCCGCATCAACGTGCGCGAAAATACCAATGTTTCTGTACTTCGATAAATCTGCCATTAATTTTACTCTTAATAAAGTCGATAAATTATTCGGCGGGAGTATAGCATTACTTAAAGCGAACATCACCATTGAAGTCGCTTAAAATGCAATCAATTTATAAAAAACTTGCTTTAAAGATATTTTGGGGTATGAGATGGGCTTGATAGGGGCCCGTTATAAACTGAATTTAAATGAATTAAGTGCTTAGTAAGTGCAATGCAGTGATGGCATGAAGCATATAAAATTATTTTGCTCCATGCCCATCATTAGTAAAATTACTCAAAAGTCATGGTTTTGACTTTGTCACAAATAACTAAATTACCCGCCGTTTTAGCTTTAATTTCATCAACACTTACACCGGGGGCGCGTTCTAATAAGTGAAAAGCGCCGTCTTTAATTTCTAATAAGGCTAGATCCGTAATTACTTTATTAATACAGGCAACACCGGTTAGTGGCAGACTACTTTTTCCCAGTAGCTTCGCTTCAGCTTATTTAATAGTAGCTATAAAGTAGTGTTTTCCCCGCAACATGAAATCCGTTTTACAGCCCTTACTTTAGTGCTATAAATGAACAAAAAATTAAAATAAGAATTATTTGCATTTGGGTATTGACAGTTATTTAGATCTAACTGATAATCAATCTCAACAAGAAGGAAGTACATTGCTTCTTGTGACGGTAAAGTTCATTTGTTTCTCGACCCTGAAACAACGTGTGGCTCACGTTAAAGCCAAGATTATCTGTTATTAATCACAACGCCCCTTGATATTGATTGCAGATAATCGTCTATTACTTACTTGCTACATTGCTCATATCGGTGACGGTTGATATGAAACTAAAAAGCCCTTACGGGCTTTTTTTATGCCTGTAATTTAATATACAATCAGCTCAAAGTTAATGAGAATTATTTGCATTAAGATATTGACAACCACTCAAATCTAACTGATAATCACTATCAACAAGAAGGCGGTACATTGCTTTTTGTGACTGAAAAATTCATTTGTTTCTCGACCCTAAAACAGACGTGTGGCGCACGCTAACAGCTATGGAAACCTGTTTTAAATCACAACGCCCCTTGCTGTTTATGACCTGTTTCCGCCCTACTCATTTACTTGCTACATTGCTCATATCGGTGACGGTAGATATGAAACTAAAAAAGCCCTTACGGGCTTTTTTTATGTCTGTAATTTAATGCGTAAGGCTTTAACCTACGCTTTAAAAATTAACGGCGGTTTTTTCGTGCACGTGCTCGGCGTTGTTTTTTCTCTTCTTCTTTGGCTTGCTTTTTAGCCTCTGCAGCAGCGCGCAATCCAGCCACCATTATTTCTTCCTCTTCACGCATGGTAGGTGTTTCCATGGTGATACGGCCAATAATACCATCTCGTAATTCATTAATTAGAATTTCTGACATTTTATACGTATCGATTTGGTTACCACCGCGAATACAGCCGCGTTTTTTACCCGCCATTTCAACAAACTCCCAATCACTTTCTGGTAGCTCATCTAACTTATAACGTGCTTTTAAAAGCTCAGGATAAGCATGCAATAAATACTCAGCGGTGTAACTTGCTACTTCTTCGTACTCAATAGCGGTATCACGTATCGCACCGGTTGCGCCTAAACGATAACCTGAGTTTTCGTTTTCTACTTTTGGCCACAGCATCCCTGGCGTATCGTAAAGCATAATGCCATCATCAAGCTTAATACGTTGCTGCGCCTTAGTTACTGCAGGCTCGTTACCTGTTTTAGCCACTATACGCCCAGCAAGCACATTAATAAGCGTAGATTTACCTACGTTTGGAATACCCATTATCATGGCTTTAATTTGCTTATCTGCACCAACTTTATGCGGCACTAACTTTTTACATAGCTCATTAATACGATGCACTTCAGCCGCTTTATCGTTACCAAATGCAATCGCTTTTACGCCATTTTCTTGCTCAAAGTAATCCTTCCACGCTTGAGTCATTTTAGGGTCAGCTAAATCGGCCTTATTCAAAATTTTGATGACCGGTTTACCTTCACGCAGGGTAGCCACCATCGGGTTTTCGCTACTGTAAGGAATGCGCGCATCTAGCACTTCAATGATCACATCCATTTGTGGCATTATTTCTTTAATTTCATTTCGGGCTTTATTCATGTGCCCAGGGAACCACTGTATTCCTGCTCTACTCATTTGATATGTAAACCTTTTATTTCAACCCATAACACCATGGGGTACTGTGTGGGGTACTGGGTGAGTAATTTCGATTTATCACCTCAACTAATACTTATAAGTTTACAGCATTTACTGGCTCTATTGCATAAGTTTATGGTTAAGCCATAATAAGAATCATATTTGATAAAAAAAGAATGTTGCATGGTTCATTTCTTTTTTAGTGGTCAATAAGATACCCCCCTAGATTTAGACTACTTGGCTAAGTTGTGTAGGTTAAGTAATGAATTTAGTGTTAATAACTTCCTTTGAAAGTTACTTTGAGTGCTCTATAGTTTGCTAACCACAAAGTACTTAATAGCCACAAAGAAAGCTTAAGGACTATTTCATCAGTATGCTAAAATGAACTTGATTTAGTAGCTAGAGATATAAATGAGCAATTCAAAAATATACTTCATACCTAAAATATGGTTCTTCGATATGGAGGGCACATTACTCCAAAAAGATTTCTCTTTAGATAATGGAAAAGTTGCTCCTAGCGCTTGGACTGTTTTAGCTAAGTTAATTAGTGAGGAGTGTTACTTAGAAGAAGAGTTGTCAAAAGATCGCTGGAACGCTGGTGAATATAATGGCTACTTAGACTGGATGAAAGATACAATTCGTATTCAACAAAAGCATGGTCTTAAGAAATGGCATGTAGATGAAATTGTAAAATCAGCAAAGTTACATAATGGTGCACATGAGCTAATAACATCAATAAAAGCGACTAATGCCAAGGTTGTATTAATTAGTGGTGGAATAAAGGCTTTAGCCGATAAAGTACAACGAGAGCTAAAGATAGATCATGCTTTTAGTGCATGTGAGTACTTTTTCGATGACTGCGGTAACCTAGATTTTTATAACCTTTTACCTACAGACAACGAAGGTAAAGCAAGCTTTATGCAACAGATTGCAAAAGAGTATGGTGTTAACGCTTCTGAATGTGCGTTTGTTGGTGATGGAAAAAATGATAAATTTCTTGCTCGCGTAGTTGGTCTATCTGTTGCATTTAATGCACAAAAAGAACTGATTGAATTAAGTGATTTTTCGATTGTTCAAAGCCAAGGCCAAGAAGACTTGTCAGAAATTAAAAGCCTTCCTTTTTTCTTTCAGCAATAAAGAGTGCCTTTAACTATTAGGCTTAGTCTTTTTTAATTTTTCTAATTCTTTTCTTACTTCTTTTAATTCAGTTTGAACATTTTCTAATTTAGAATCAAAATCATGATAGAAATAATTTCTGGCATCTGCAGCAAGTGGTGGAATAATTACAGCAAATAAAGTTGCTACTAATGCAAATATAGAAGCATGTAGAGCAGCCCTTGATAAAAAAGTCTTATTTAGCTGATATTGTATTGTTTTTTGAAGCTTCTCTCTGCCCAAAAAGCTTTTAGGTAAAATTCGAAAGTACTTTTTCTGATCGGAAATATATTTATGATAGAGATATTTTTTTTTCCTTACACTTTAAGTAATCATTCGGGTCAAAATCAATCTTATGAAAAACAACTCTAAAAAAGTATCTCTCAGTTAAAGGTAGCTCTCGTCCTAGCAGGATACTTTCTTTAGAAAAGTTAGTGACATATGTAGAAATTGGACCGTTAAAACCGCTATCAACAATCCCTGTGTTAAATGCCAGTAAACCTTGTGAAGACAATCTATTTTTTAAAAAAACATAAGCTACGTAGCCTGGTTTCACATCAATTACTTGCTCCGAAATCAAGCAAGCCATCTCTTGAGACTCAAGTGTATATCTATCACACTCAGAAATTTTATCTCTATCATTTTTATAAAGTATAGATCGTACATCTAGGTCGATACTACTCTTACCTTCATAATCTTCTGGATTTAGTTCACAATCATCCCTATCTTTGACCAATCCCTTTTTAATAGCATTTTTTGGGGATAGCTGCATTTTATAAATCCTTTTTTTGATTTTTATTATATAAATCAATTACTTTCAATGGGCATTCATATAAGCAATTAATATCACCGTAGTCGGCAAGCAAGTCTTCATCTTTAATTACTCGATGACTAGGTTCAGCCATATGTGCAGACTCAGTTGGTCCCTTGTTACCAGGGAATATGAACATATTAGAGACATTGTTATCAGGGTATATTGATTTCACTGCTTTTGCGTAAAAGAACTGCTTGACTAAATCTGGCCAACCTGGCGCTGTTTCTAAACTTTTCGCAGCGTAATATTTAGCATCAATAACCGTAAAATCACCTGTTTCGGGATCTCTAAGAACTATATCGGTTCTTTGCCCTTTCCTACTCGCTAACTTCAACTCACCATTTATTTTATATACTGGCTTAGCTAGCTTTTTATTAATAGGAAAAACATTTTTAAGCGTTTTTAATAGCATATGCTCCCACATACCCTCAAACCTTTTCACGCCAATAGAAAAATCACTTTTTTGTGACATGCTTTCTAATTTAAGGTAGCTAATTAATTGTTTAATCAAATAGATATCACGGTCAGAGTAAGCGCGTGTTAACTCATTGTTTAGGTGATAAATCTTCGTATCATTATCCATTAATGAGGTAGGAACATCGATAAGCTGCTTAGTTATAGCTCCATCATCATCGTTAATTAACCAGCCGACTTTTTGATCTAACTTACGTAAAACCTCCGCATGAATTTTCGCGGTCTCACAGTTGGAATATACTCGCTTGACAGAACCTGCTAATTCCAAGTAAATAGGACTATCACCAGACGTATACGGTATAGATTGCTTAATCGTACGGCTCCAATCCACTTTCCCTGAGTTTACTTTCCTTTCAGATACTCGACGTGTAAAAAGACCGTTGTTGAAGTAGTCTTCAAATAAAGCAAATATTAAACCTAGGTACTCTTGCCCATGAATACCTTCATCAACTAATTCATCAGCATTTATAGCATTGTCTTTATAATCTAAATAACGTTTGAGTGCTTTCAGTAAAGTTGCACATACCTTCTTCGAGCTTGATTCATCGATTTCTTCATGACCACTGTTTCGGGGAAGAAATACAGCAATTTGATCGTCAAAGTTAATTAATCCGCAAAACATAACTTTTTGTCCATTACCGTAAAGTAGCCCCTGCTTATTCAAATTTTGAACTAGCTTCTTGGGCATAGCTTTAACAATGTTTTGCCTATCTTCAAATAGATGTAATTTACGCATTTTTAATTATATCTATTCTGGTTGTTCATCTGCGGCAACTTCTTGAATTTTTTGCGCTTCGATTAATGCCTCTGATAAATTAGTTTCAAAACTTTCAGAGAAGATAGGTTTACCTTCTCCAAATTGATGTGACAACTGACCGAAAGTACCTGCCACAGCCGTATTAAAAATTTCATCACGTTTTCCATGACGAAGCACATCATCCCAGAGGTAAACTAATATTTTACCTTTTAGAGTATTATTAGCTTCTTCAATATTAGTAAGCTCTTCATCGGAAACAAAGCGATGTCCTAAAAGTCGATCTTCAGGTACTTGCAAGGAAGACAAAGTATCATTAACAATCTCAGCAAATACTTTCCAAGGCACTTCAGGCTGTTTACCATCAGTAAAAGTAAGTTTAAAATTGCCATTTCCTGCCTGAGTAAAGTCTATTGGTAAATATTCAAATAACCAACGCCTCTTAAAGGCTGTATCCATCGGCATGACCGATTGGTCACTACTATTCATAGTTGCAAGAATTGATAGGTTAGAAGGTAAGTAAAGCTCATTAAACTTATCTGGTTCATTTAGATTTCCTTTAATGTGAAGCAACATATCGGGATCAGAAGCTTCTATCTTATATTGGCTTTCACCTTGCATATCTCGATCTAGCAGCTGAAATATCTCACCAAAAACAGCTGCGGCAGGCGCTCGATTAAGCTCTTCAATTATAAGATAAACATGTTTATCTGCATTATTAAGAGCTTTTATCAGCGCCTTAGTGAATGGTCCAGGCCTAAACTCATAAGAAATCTTCTTTTCACCATTCGCAACGGCCAACATCACTGGCTTTAAAGCACCTACAAAATCACTGTACTGAGTGTCAGGATGAAAAACCGTTGTGTAGCGACAATGGTACTCAGTTATTTTGTTTATACGATGACTCTTCCCTGTCCCTGGCGCACCATAGTAAATTTTATTTATGGCTTTTAAGTTATCAGTTGTATAAGTTGTTTGTAACTCTGTAATGGTATTATCTTTGATCTCAAACTCTTCTACATTCATTTTCGAGAAGTATGTCTTTAAATCTATATCTTGATTAAAGGCATTTATAAGGACTTTAAGCTTTGACGAGTTAGCTACAACTAAATTACAAGCTAATGCGATACTTGATTCATAAACATCACTACGATCTAAAGTTTTACCTTTGGCAGCCTCAGACTTACGACCAGTTTTTATCCACCAATCACGATCTGACATAAACTTTATAAAAAAGTCTTTCTCATCTGTATTAGTGATGAGGGTATCCAAAATTTCGATAAAGTCTTTCTCTATTTCTGAACCTTGATTCCCCCAAAGCTCACTTGGAAATTGTTTCAAGTAGGTATCAATATCTTTTGCGTTATAGCCTTCTGCTCTTAAACCTTTTTTGATCTCATCTATAACACTTTTATACTCAAAAATAGCACCATATAAGTCACTAAAGCAAAGGGCATACCACAACCCAGAAGATGGTACATCTGCACGTAGGCCTGCCTTTCCAATAAACGTGATTGAGAATGGGTTTATGACGTGTGTTCCAGACGAATCAACATTGCCGAGAGCTTTTATTAGTCGTGCTTTTAGCTCTTCATCGATTTGAACATCACTAGAATAATTCAATTTGGTGAATTGATTTTGACATTTATCAATTAAGGTATTGAGATTTTGTAGCAAAATTCCCTCTCACATATTGTCTGATCATTTATACAGTGCTATCCTACCAGGATTAAAACCGGATAAGTTAAATAGCATAATGAGTACTGTTTCAATGAATAAAGATATAGCAAGTCAAATCAAAAGTATACGAGAAAACTTAGGCTTAGGACGTACAGAATTTGCGAACTTACTTGGTATGGCTTCTACTGGTGAGAGAACAGTTAGGGGGTGGGAAACTGGCGAGCATAAACCTACAGCAAAAAAGCTAACTGATATATTCAATCTAGAATCAGAGTTAAAATCTCATTTAGAGAGTGCTCCTTTTAAACAAAAACCTTTATCAGAGTCTGAATTTACATTTATAGATTTATTTGCAGGAATTGGTGGGATCAGATTGCCTTTTCAAAAACTTGGTGGGCACTGTGTATTTACCTCTGAGTGGGATAAGTTTGCGCAAAAAACATACCTAACTAATTTTGGTGAAATGCCAAATGGTGACATTACTCAAATCGCTGCTTCAGACATTCCTGATCATGACATCCTTTTAGGAGGCTTCCCGTGTCAAGCATTCTCTCAAGCTGGCCTCAAACAAGGTTTTAGTGATACCCGTGGAACCATGTTTTTTGAAATTCAAAGGATACTCACTGAGAAAAAGCCTAAAGCTTTCGTTCTTGAAAACGTAAAGCAACTTCAGGGGCATGATAAAGGCCGTACCTTAAATACTATCTTAGATATTTTAAGGGGTAACTTTGATTTAGAAATACCTGATGATGTGCCTTTAAGTGAAGAGACAAGGCATGCGCTATCAGAGAAATTAAATTATTGGGTTGATTATAAAGTACTTAGGGCGGGTGACTTTGGCGCTCCTCAAAACAGAGAGCGCGTTTTCATTGTAGGGTTTGATAAGAATTACTTTAAAGACTGTGACTTTAGTGAGCTATTTAACTGGCCGACCCCGCCTAAAACACCAACAAGAGTAGGTGATATTTTAGAAGACTTAAGCGCTATAGCCCCTAGTGATGATAAGTTTACAATATCGGAGAAATTATGGGCAGGCCACCAGCGCAGAAAAGAAGAGCATAAAACTAAAGGGAATGGCTTTGGTTACTCGCTGTTTAATGCTGAAAGTGAATATGCAAATACAATCAGTGCTCGTTACTACAAAGACGGCTCTGAGATTTTAATTGATCAATCAGAACTTGGTAAGCGCCCTAGAAAGCTAACGCCCAGAGAGTGTGCTCGATTACAGGGCTTTCCTGAAGAATATATTGTAGATGCAGTTTCTCAAGGCCAAATATATAAGCAGTTTGGTAATTCTGTTTGTATGAAGGTTGTTGATGCATTAGCAAATGAAGTAGTAAAAACTCTACTAAATATTAATAAATAATAGAGTTTCTTTAAATACGAAATTATTAACTGTAGCGGGAAACTACTAGTTTATCCCATAAGTTATTGCTAGCTCTCCAGTGTGAATAGGGTCTACGGTTTCCTTGATACATTCCAGAATCAAAGAAAACATGCCCTTCTCGCACTAAATTAAGCCAATTTTCGTAGTTCATCGGTTCACCAAAAACAATTGCGTCAAAAACACCACAACCATTAAGAGTACACTTGAACCAACCTTTTTGATTGAATTTTCGCTCTAACTTAGGCTTTATTTTTGCTTTCGTCCATTGAGCCACTAGTAAATTTTGCTTTTGTAATTCCTTAGGAATTATATCAGACTTATTTGTACGCATATCAGCAGAGTAATTGTAAATTGCTTGTATATCTTGTCCTGGTGTGATGATTAACTTTTGCCCAAATCGATTAAACTGTTTTACTTTAGGAACAGGCATTCCAGACCACGAGTATCGATCTTCTTTATTTGGGTTAGCTTGACCGAAAGCAACTAAAAACTCTTTATCTCTATTTAATTTTTTTATTGTTGGCTCAGAACGATAGCGACCCCAAAGTGATTTGTCTGGAGACCAATCACCAAAAGATGTTTTAGATGCGGTATGAGTCTTCATTTCATAACCAAAAATATCAGCTAAATTACTAGAATTAGCCTTAATACCCATCTGTCTTTCTAACCAATGACCATGACTTCCATGATGACGTCGACCTTGAACTTCTGGCTTTTTACCTTTTACATTGTTGATAAAAAGCTCAATAATTTTTTTCTTGTTTAACTCCATTTAATCATCCTTGTAACTTTACTCATCAAAAAATTAATCGCTAATATAATGTTTTGTACCTATAAAAACAAATTTATTAAGATTTCTATTATTACAGTAGGTTTGAAGCTCGTTAAGGATAAGCTTCATCATTACTGTATAAGTCTCATTCAAGACATGCCCATTGATAAATATAAAAGCTCACTAAAAGAGATAGCACTTAAAGCAACGAGAGTGTTTAAAAAAGAAGGTAAAGTAGTATGAACAACTTTCAATTAGATTTAGTTGAGTCTGAATTAAAAATCATTCTTGAATCCGTTGTGAGATGGAATCAAAAATATCTCTAATATGTCAAACATCAAAGGATGAAGATGAAATTTCTGATATTGATAATGACTTAATTGAAGTTAGGCTTTTACTAAAAAGTCTGAAAAGCAAAGCTATATCTCAGTATAGCGCTAATATTATGAATTTTTCACGCGAGAGTTTTTTAAAACGATTAATTCAAATTTTCTTAAAATTGCTGATTTAGAAAAATTGTCCCCGCCCAACAATTTTAATATCTAAACTATTCAACAATAACTATATTTAAAAATCGACTTCAAGTTACACACTAATTATTAATCTAATTTTAGCTATTTTAACTGGCAAGTCTCTATACCCAAACCACCTAAAGATGAGAGTTTCAGTTGGAATTAAAAGCGATTTAGGCAAGGCATTGATAGCAAATAATAGCGGTTCTATTGTTAAAATCAATAACGCAGTATCAATCGCTTTAAAACCAACCCTTGGGCGTTTCATAAACGCTGATTCTCTGCGCTGTTACCACTTAAAAACTCTATTTGCAGAGCAATCCTTTTTTGGGCTTTAATGAAACGCTGAGCGCTGTATCTTGAGGTGGTTTGGGTATTAATGCGCTATACTGGCGCAAATTTTTTCAGATTAGATATTATGGCTCTCAAATCTACCATTATTAAAGCGCAACTATCGCTTAGCGATATGGACCGTCACGTATACCAAGACTTTAATTTAACCTTGGCACAACACCCTTCAGAAACTGAGCAGCGTTTGATGATCCGCTTACTAGCGTTTGCACTTAATAGCTGTGATGGATTAGAGTTTACTAAAGGTTTATGTGCTGATGATGAACCTGAGCTTTGGCATGTCAATTACAGTGAAGAAATAGAGCTGTGGATTGAGCTGGGGCTGCCTGATGAAAAACGTCTTAAAAAAGCCTGTAATAAAGCTAAAAAAGTAGTTTTATATACCTATGGCGAGAACAACCAAGCTATTTGGTGGCAAAAGCATCAGCCTAAATTATACGAGTTTAAAAACTTAAGTATTTTTAGCCTTGATTATGCAGCCACTCAACTATTAGCTGCGTTGGTTGATCGTAATATTAAATTGGCTATTACTATTCAAGATGGTGAAGTTTGGGTTAATACCGACACCACTAACATTGAGATAAAACCTCAGCAATTAATGTAATTAGAATAGGTTATACCAATTGCATTAAATTAGTTATCCATTATAGCGACAAAGAAATAAGTCGATAACAAGGCGAAAATGATGACATATAGTTGCTCTATATAAATAATTTTTAACGCAGGTAGCGGATTATTTAATACGCTAGAATGATCATGTTTTTAATAAAATTGGTATTTGGGGGCGTATGAAAGTTAAACGCGTTATTGTTTTACATGGCTTGTATATGTCTGGCTTGGTTATGCGCCCGTTATGTTCGCGTCTAGAAGAGTCGGGGGTTAAAGTTTTAAACTTAACCTACAATACTCGAGACCCTAATCGAGATGCTATTTTTACGCAAATAGATGAGTTTATTAGCAATGAGCCTTCTGCTTTAGTCTGCCACTCTATGGGAGGCTTAGTTGCCCGCGCCTACTTAGAAGCAAACTCAGCGCCAAGTCACCATGTTGAAAAGGTGATCACCTTAGGTACGCCACATACTGGCAGTCATATTGCTGAGAAAATGCAACAAAAAGGGTTTGAGCTATTATTAAAAAATAGTGTTGAATTTTTACTCTCAAAAAATGGTGATTGGCCTTTTAAAGCCAAGCTATATAGCATTGCCGGCGACTTACCAATTGGCTTAATGCCACTCATTGTAAAAGGCAGCCGCTCTGATGGCACCGTATTACTAGATGAAACCAAGCTCAAAGGTATGGCTGAACACAAGGTGTTTCATTTAAGCCATACCAGTATGATTTACTCTCGCCAAGTCGTTAATTATATTCTTGAGCGCTTGAACGAGGACATTTAGTCCTCAGCTGCAGCGGCCACTTTATAGCTGATCAAAAATATAATACCTAACACCAGCGGCATGGGTGCAGCGATATAACCAAAGGTATCAGAGTTTGCAAAACTCGCACCCGCTAAGTGCGCAACTAATCCAACAACAAACGCGACCAAAGCAATACCAATAACGATGAGTTCAGCTTTATTCTCTTTACGTGTTTTAGCTTCCATTATTTCTCTCCGCATCTAATCAAGTAGCCCCTTAACTTAATAAAGTACTCTCTATCAAGTTGGGTTATATTGATTATGCGCTTTACTTGTGCGCGTTTTTTGACCTACATCAATAAATAAAATAAGTGTGCGCTGCGCCTGTCAAAAGCTTGTTTTAGATCATATTTTGTACTCACAAAATAAACAATTTCGCTGCTCAAGGTAGTATTTTTATAAACACAACCCATGTCTATTGAACAGCGTTAGTTAATTTATTTATAAGACCACAGATACGCTGATAGCTTTTAGCTATGGCATCAATATGTATAAACGATTTTATTCATAGACGATTATGAGCAATACTTATTTTACTGAGCAATATGTGAAAATTCATAAAAACGGTTATTTAAGGAGCAAGGTATGTCGCAAGTAAATGCAATTGGTTTAAACAGTACAAAAAGTGAAGATATTATTAAGTCACTGAATACGCTTTTAAGCAGCTATCAAATTCAATATATGAATGCGCGCGGTTTTCACTGGAATATTAAAGGCCGAAACTTTTTTGAATTACATTTAAAGTTTGAAGAAATTTATAACTTACTACTATTAAAAGTAGATGAAATCGCAGAACGTATTTTAACGCTTGATGGTGCACCGCTACATGCGTTTTCAGATTACTTAGAAGTAAGTGAAATTAAAGAAGCAAAAGGGATCAGCGATGGCGTAACCGCAGTAGAGAACTTACTTGCCGGATACAGCAGCTTAATTAAAATGCAGCGCGATATTCTTGCACAAGCCGCTGAAGCTGATGATGAAGGTACCGCGTCATTAATGAGTGACTACATTAAAGAGCAAGAAAAACTAGTGTGGATGTTAAAAGCCTACCTAGATTGAGTTATTTTAAAAAATAGAAAGCCTCAGTTATTACTGAGGCTTTTTTGTGATAATCATATACTGGCTATGACAAAGCGATAAAAAAGGCCATTTCTAGCGCTTTTTCTTCTAAGCTCTTAAAGCGACCCGATGCCCCACCATGCCCTGCATCCATGTCGGTTTTAAACACTAAAATATTATCATCGGTTTTATATTCACGCATTTTAGCCACCCATTTCATTGGTTCCCAATACTGTACTTGTGAGTCATGCAAGCCGGTTGTCACCAATATATTGGGGTAGTGTTGCGCACTAATATTGTCGTACGGTGAATACGCTTCAATAATCTCGTAAAAATGGGGGTCGTTTGGGTTACCCCATTCATCATACTCATTTGTTGTAAGCGGAATGCTTTCATCTAACATGGTGGTGAGCACATCTAAAAATGGCACATGGCAGCCCACTCCACAGTAAAGTTCAGGCGCTTGATTTGCCACAGCTCCCATTAATAACCCCCCAGCACTGCCACCAGAGGCAAACACTTTACTTTTGTTGCCGTACCCTTGCTCAGTGAGCGCTTTGGTTACATCTATAAAGTCATTAAAGCTATTTTGTTTATGCTGTTTTTTACCATGTTCGTACCATGAACGCCCTAGCATTTCACTACCACGCACATGCGCAATTGCATAAACAAAACCACGGTCGAGTAAACTCAGTGATGTACTTGAAAAGCTTGGATCTATGGTGATCCCATACGCGCCATAGCCATATTGAAATAACGGATTTGAACCATCTTGTTTAAAACTATCTTTACGATAAACCAACGACACCGGTACTTTTATCCCATCACGAGCGCTGACCATGAGTCGCTCTGACTGATAGTCTCCTGCGTTAAAATCACCAAGTACGTTTTGTTGTTTAAGTAAGGTTTTTTCACCGGTGGTTAAATCAACATTATAAAGCGAGCCGGGAGTCGTTAAGCTCGAATAGTAAATGCGTGCATGAGCTACATTTGGCTCTGGGTTCATGGCAATAGCAGCGTAATAACAAGGATCATCAAACTCAAGGTTCATTCGCTCGGCGTTTTGATTAACCACAACAAAGCGTGCTTGGCCTTGTTCGCGCTCGCTAAGCACTAAAAAGTCGTTAAATAGTTCAACGCCTTCTAATAATACAGTTTCACGATGAGGGGTATGTGTTTGCCACTGGTTTTTATCAGCAATGGTATTGCTTGTCGCGGTCATTAATCTAAAGTTTTTAGCCTGCCAGTTAGTCACTATATAAAAAGTATCACCGAGCTTATCAATATCAAATTCATGGCCCTCTTCACGCGGTATTAAAGCAGTAAATTCGCCATGGGGTTGATTGGCATCAAGTATCCACATGTCGTTAGTTTCTGTGCTTGCTAAATCGATAATAATTAAGCTTTCATCACGACTTTTACCCAACCCCATAAAAAAACTACTGTCTTGCTCTTCATATACCAACACATCTTGGTCTTGCTCGGTCCCTAGCTCATGTCTAAAAACTTGATAACCCAATAAGGTTTTTAAATCCTTTTTTACATAAAATACGGTTTGATTGTCGTTCGCCCAAACAACCTGCCCCTCGGTATTTTCAAGTACATCGTCGAGCATTTTATCGTTGTTTAAATCTTTAAAGCGAACAGTGTAAATACGCCTGCCGTCGGTATCCTCAGAGTATGCCATTAATTGCTCACTGGGGCTCAGCGCCACTTCCCCTAGCTCATAAAACTCATAGCCGTTAGCAAGTTCATTCACATCAAGTAGCAACACTTTATTAGCCATTGCCATACTGCTACTGCGGTAATGGCGTGCATATTCATCATCTCCGCGAACCTCTGAGTGATACCAATACTGGCCGTCTTTTACCGGTACAGTGTTATCATCTTTTACAATACGGCCTTTAAGCTCTTCAAATAATGCAGTTTGTAATGGCTTAATAGGGGCTAATTGCTCATCACAATAAGCGTTTTCTTGTGCTAAATGCGCGAGTATTTCGGCACTTTTTCGTTCATCATCGCGCATCCAATAATAATCATCACTGCGTGTTTTTGCGTGAGTTGTAAGCGCATAAGGTTGCTTTTTAGCAATAGGAAAATTAGGCAATAAGCTTAAAGAATAATCAGAAGAAGACACAAAAAAACCGCTTAAAAAATAACAATGGCGGCCAGTTTATCATAAAAATAAAAAAGCCCACTCATAGTTGAGTGGGCTAAAGCGGTATAAATTCGATAACTAAAAACTACGTGAATTTTATTGTTGTCGTTATACCTAAGGGAAGTTGATTTACTGTACTTGCTGCCAAGCCATAGTCCAGCTCTCGCCAACGCCAGGCTCAAACATAGTGTTATGCTCATCTACACGGCAAAATTCGCTAAATGGCCATGCCTTACACTGGTATATATGCCCAGTTTTTGGCTGTAATACTTTGGTGCCCGCACTATACATATCGCCATTTTGAGGATAAATTGCGTCGTATCCAAGGCTATTTACAGCAATTAATTTTTTATTTTTTTCAGCGCGATTAAAATGGACCACCGCGCTACAAATACCACTGCTTTCAAGTGCAAATATTTTGTTATGTCGATACGCAACAACCAATCCTTGCTCTGTCATTCTGCCAGCGCACACCAGTGGAATATGCATATTAATATGCTCAACTACCAGTAAACTCCAAGCATGGGGTTCCCCCTGTTCAGGGGAAAGTATTTCATAATCAAACGCTAGCTGAGTTAATTCGCCATGCTCATCGTAAAAGCTCACACTAACCGTATCACCAACAAATAGCTGGCTATACTGATCCAGCCCAAGACAACCAATAGTTAACCATTCTCCACACGTTAATGATGAATGTATAAACACTGCAACACCTTAAAGAGTCAAACGTCTCGCCCATATCATATGGCTTACAACAGGCAAACTAGCTCGTAGGCTAATATGCGTTAACCAACATCAACCATTGTAATCAGCAACGTCACAACAATCAAACAAAAGAATGTAACTGAATTTTAAAAATAATACTTAAGTATAAAGTCATAAAAATAAAAAAAACCAACCGCTTTAACGGTTGGCTTTTTTATTTAGCTGCATGATATGTGTGATGTTAACTTACACTCACCTTTTTACTTGCGAACGGGCGTTTAATTAGAGCGCCTATATCGGTTAAAATAATATACAAACACGGTACCAAAATAAGGGTGATCAGTGTTGCAAACATAACCGCAAAACCAAGTGCTACCGCCATAGGTATTACAAACTTAGCTTGTAGACTGGTTTCAAACATAATCGGTAATACGCCGGCAAAGGTAGTAATTGAGGTAAGTAGTATGGGTCTAAAGCGTGCACAGCCTGCCTCAATAACCGCATCTTTTATACTAATACCAGCACGACGCGCCTGATTAATAAAATCAGTCATAACTAATGAGTCATTAATAACAACCCCTGCCGCGGCAATTAAACCAAAGCCCGACATTAAGCTAATATCTAAGCCAAACCAAAAATGCCCCCATATTGCCCCCGTTAGACTAAATGGAATAACCGACATTACAATTAATGGTTGTGAGTAACTTTTTAGCGGCACGGCCAGTAATATATAAACTAAAATCATACCACCAGCAAAAAACAGTAACTGCTCATCGGCTTGTGCCTGCTGCTCTTCAATTGCGCCACCTAGTTCTGACTTAACGCTCGGATATTCGTCCAACAATTGTGGTAGTAGATTTTCTTTTACTTGCTTAACCACTTCGCCTGGCTCAATTACTTCTTCGTCTATGTTGCCATACACATAAACAGTACGATAACCGCCTTCACGACGAATATAACTAATACCAGGGGTTTCAGTTAGCTCAACCACATCTCCTAGCAGCACTTCCCTACCTTGTGGCGTGGTGATAACCGCGTGTTTAAGCGATGAAAACGCTTCACGGGTAAGTTTAGGGTAACGTACCATCACCCGCACTTCTTCACCGCGGCGAATAACACGTTGCGCCTCGCCACCATAAAAACTCGCACCTACTTGATTTGCAATTGAGGCCAAATCTAACCCTAAGTCAAAAGCGACTGGTTTTAAGCTCATTTGTACTTCTTTGCTAGCAGGGTCAATGGTAGAGCTTATGTCGAATAAGCCTTCTTGTTGCTGCAATAATCCAATAAAGCGACGCCCGGCTTCATTCAATGTATCAATGTCAGAGCCATACAGTAAATAGCCGAACTCACCGCCACTACCGCCGCCTCCACCGCCAACATCATCCTGAATAGTTAGCGATTTAACACCTGCAATATTTGGCATAGCTTCACGCCAGCGGCGCGAAAGCTCAAAGGCATTATAAGGGCGTAAATCTTCATCAACCAATGGCGCCAGTAGTTGCGCTTCTGTACGACCCTGATTAAATACCAATACATCGCGAATCATTTTTTGCCCTTCTTCGCGCGCTGTTTGCTTATCTATTTCAAGCACCATGGCTTCGATTTGGCGAATAGCATTAATAGTTTGGATGTCTGATACGTTATCGTTCATCTCAAGATTAATTTGCGGGAAGTCATGGGGCACTTTAGGTGATGGGATCATTCTCACCTGATTAGACGATATTAACGCAAAGGTGAAAATTAATAGCGCAACAAAACTAAATAGCACCGTCCAACGCCACTTTATACAAGTAACAATAAACTGCCTATACGGCCCATTTACAAAACCAAAAAAGCGCTTATTAAAGCGCGCTCGCCAACCGTCAGGGTTAATAGGAGAAAAGTGAGTATGCGCAATGTGTGCCGGTAATATCAGCTTAGATTCAATCAAGCTAAATATTAAACATAAAATTACCACCACTGAAATACCTATAAAAAAGGAACTTTCAGGGCCGCTTGAAAGCGTAAATGGCGCAAACACAGCAATGGTTGTTAGTACACCAAAGGTAGCAGGGGTTGCCACTCGTTTGGCGCCATTAACCACATTAACAACACCACCGCCTTTTTTTTCTATTTCGGTGTAGGCACTTTCACCTATGACAATGGCATCGTCCACCACAATCCCCAGCACCATAATAAAGGCAAATAAAGACACAATATTAATCGTGATACCAAATAATGGCATCAGCATCATCGCACCTAAAAAGCACACTGGTAAACCAATCATTACCCACAGTGCGAGCTTAAAACGTAAAAATAACGAGAGCATAAGGGCAACTAAAATTGCACCTTGCAGCAAATTAGCTTTCATCATATCTAAGCGTGCATTTAGGTAATAAGTAAAGTCCATTAGTGGCTCTATACGAACACCCAATGGCAGTTCTTTATTTTTTTGATCAATATACGCTTTAACTGAATCGGCCACCGGAATAATGTTTTGATCTTCGGTGGCTTTTACCGACAAATAAACCGCGTTTTCGCCATTAAATTTAAAGTAACGCTCACCTTCAACAAACTGATCTTTGATGGTAGCAATATCTTGTAGCAACACTTTGGCACCGTTCGCGCCAATTTTTACCGGAATTTGCCTAAACTCTTCACCAGAATAAAACTGATTTTCTACTCGAACCGAAATAACACCAGCATCAGTTTTTAATTGTCCCGCCGAAAAATTAGCCGAATAACGACGTACCGCATTCGCTACATCCGATAAGGTTAAATTATATTGGCGAAGTGTGTCGGGCTCTATTTCTATGGCAATTTCATCCAGTGGCACATCATTTACCACTAAAGATACATTCGATAACTGCAATAATTCATCTTCAACCTGATTTGCGATTGGCTTAAGTTCATTTAGCGGTAGGTCGGCAACGAGCGTCATACCAATTACATCTTGGCGAAACTCTATTTGGCTAATGGTAACCGGCTCCATTCCCGCTGGAAAAGTTGCAATACCATCTACTCGCAGCTTGACCTTATCGAGAACGTCGGTGAGCTCCGCGTCAGTATTAATTTCAAGGCTGGCAGAACCACCATTACGAAAAGCGCGATACACCCCTTTTTTTATCTCAGTTATATCTTTTAACGACTCTTCAATTTTTATTAAGATGCTTTCTTCAATTTCCTGTGGCGACGCCCCAGGGTAATTTGCATTTACAGTAATATAGTTAACTTCTATATTGGGGAACATTTGTCGCTGAATAGTAAAATAGCTTATAAGCCCCATGACAATGATAAAAAACATCATCAAATTGGCAGCAACAGAGTTGTTAGCAAAATAAGCAATTAACCCTGTTTGTTTGGTTGTATTGGGCTGTTCTGTGTTATTCATAACTCACCCTACCTTAAAGTTTTTCAGTGGATGCGTTTTCTGCTGCATCTGTACTTTTAGTCTCTGTTAAACCGGCTATTTTTACTGCCATTCCTTTTTGTGGATATTCCGGCAAGGTAGTAACAAGCTTGTCGTTGGCTTCTAAGCCATCACTGATATAGAAGTATTCACCTTCTTCACGAATTACTTTCACCTTACGCGGCTCTAACTGTTGCTCATCATTGACTACCCACACGGTTTGGTTATTTACTAACTCTTGCGGTAAACGATAAATGTTATTGAGCATAGTGCCAGCAAAGTTTACTTGTACATAAGTGCCAAATTTAATTGCAGGCTGCTGATTAGTAAGCCCATAAGGATCTTCAATTCTTACTACTAAACTGCTCATGCGAGTCGCGTTATCAACAATCCCTAAATCGCGATCTATTACTGCTTGGCGAGTAAACCCATTTAATCCTGTTTTAATAACCGTTGCAGTTACCCCTTTAACACGCTCAGGTAAAAACACACTGTCAAAGCCAGCGATCGGAATAATCACTTCAGCGGTTTCAATATTATTCAGCTCGGCAACTTGAGCGCCCATAGTGACAAACTGGCCAACACCTACGTTACGACTCACGACTAATGCATCGTATGGTGCGCTCACTTCACAATTATCTAAATCGCGTTGTGCCCTTTTCAATGCAGCTTGCGCCGATTTAACCGATGCCTGCGCACTCAACACTTGTGGTTTACGTAAAAATAAATCTGTACGCGCTTTATTTGGGAAACGTTTTGCTTCGTCTTCTGCTACTTTAGCTTGCGCTTGCTCTTCAATTAACATCGCTTGCGCGCGGGCAAGTTCAGCCTCGGCTTGCAGTACTGCTGCTTCGTAGTTATCTTTTTCAATTGTAAATAAGATTTCGCCGCGACCCACGACCCCACCGGCCACAAAGCTTGGATGCCAGCTAACTACCTCACCGGATACTTGCGCTGAAAGCTGGGTATTTTCTAGCGGCTGCACTTCACCATAACTATTAATGATAACTTGATGATTATTAGCGGAAACAGCTTCAACCTGCACCGTTGGACGAGTGTCTATGACTTCTTTTTTATCTGACTCTTTTGCAATCGCATTAATTGCAGCAAAACCAACCACACCTAATGTTAATGCTACGAACGGAAAAATCCACCTAAGTACATTACCTTGCATCTGTTTATTACTCCCAAATTACTATTAACACCATGATACCAAAGCTTAATGAAACATTAACGTGACATTTGTAAGCAACTGTTACAAAAAAGTATAGGTTAGGTCTTATGCAGTGAAGTATAAATCAATAAAAAGCCTCACTGAGTCGCTTCATAAATGTATTGTTACAAATTTTTACCATTATAAATCATAAAGCTAATCACTTTGGGGTAGTATTTAGGAACGATACTGTATGAAACGGCATGACAAACCGTACAGTAAAATTACATTAACAACGACAAAAGACAAATTATGAAATTAACCACACTTACCTTGGCGCTTAGTATAGCGCTTGGCAGTAGCTATACTGTTGCTGCTGAAAAAAAAGAAGAAAAAAAGCCACAAACATTAAGTGAAATGATTAAAGACCAAACCGAATTTGCTGGCATTTTTAATCTTTACCAAGATGAAAAAACCGGTGACCACCTAATGGTAATTAACGAGTCACAGCTCGATACCCCTTTTGTTTATTTTGCACACACCATTGATGGTGCGACTGATGCGGGTCATTTTCGTGGCGCGTACCGTGAAACAAAGTTAATTGAATTTAGAAAGTACTTTGATCGTATCGATATTGTTAGTAAAACCCCGCGTTACTTATTTAACGAAAATAGCGCGCTAGCTAAAGCCAGCGAGGCAAACATTAGCGAAGCGGTACTTGCAAGTATAAAAATAGAAAAGCAAGAAGAAGGTAAAATAGCCTTTAATGTTAACAAGCTATTTTTAAGTGAAGCACTGCATAAAGTATCACCAACACCTAATCCGAACGATAAAAATGCTAAAAAGCGTTTTAAAGTAGGTAAATTAGATGATAAAAAATCACGTATCATCAAACAGCGTCCTTACCCTAACAATCTAGATGTGGTGGTTGACTATGTATTTACTAATAGTAGCCCAACCGTTCGAGGCTCAGGTGCGATAAGCGATCCACGAAGCGTGTCAGTAAAAGTTCAGCACTCATTTGTAGCTTTACCTGATAATAGCTACCAACCTCGTTTTGATGATGCGCGCATTGGTTATTTCACTAATCAGTTTGATAAAATGACATCAACTGACTGGGCACCATACCAAGATGTAATAAAGCGCTGGGACCTACAAAAGAAAGATCCAAACGCAGCACTTTCAGAGCCAGTAAAGCCGATTACCTGGTGGATAGAAAATACTACGCCTGTTGAGTGGCGAGATACAGTTCGTGACGCCGTACTTGCTTGGAATAGCTCATTTGAAAAGGCAGGCTTTAAAAATGCAATAGAAGTAAAAGTACAACCTGATGATGCCGATTGGGATGCCGGCGATATTAATTATAATGTACTGCGTTGGACTTCATCGCCTAAGCCACCTTTTGGTGGATATGGACCAGCATTAGCTAACCCGCTAACCGGTGAAATTTTAGGCTCAGACATTATGCTTGAGTTTGTATTTATGAAAAACCGCTGGATATACGATACGCTTTATACTCAAGGCACTATGAGCCATACACAACCAGGAAGCAACACTGAGCTTAATTGTTCTTTAGGTCATGAGTTACAACAAAACCTAATACTTGCAAAAGGCTTAGCAAATGGTGCTGATATTGAAGATACTGAAATGTTACGCCAAGGCTTAACTCAGTTGGTTTTACATGAAGTAGGGCATACTTTAGGTCTTAATCACAACATGAAATCTTCTATTTTGTGGGATGAGAAAGAAGTTCACGACAAAAGTAAAACTCAAGGTATAGTGACCGGCTCAGTAATGGACTATGCGCCAGCAAATATAGCGCCAACGGGTGTAACTCAAGGCGATATCTTCCAAACTAAACCCGGTCCATACGATGATTGGGCAATAAACTACGGCTACAGCGCAGCCCTTAAAGATGAAGCAGCAGAACAAGCTCGTCTTGATAAAATACTCGCTCGCTCAAGCGAACATGCACTGGCCTTTGGTAACGATGCCGACGATATGCGTGCACCAGGTCGCCATATAGACCCTCGCGTGATGATTGGCGATTTATCGTCTAACCCTGCAGCTTATGGTGCAGATAGAATGGCACTGATCAATACACTATTTTCTGAACTTAAAGACAAAGCTACAGTAAAAGGCGAGTCTTACCAACAGCTTGTTACTTCTGCTAACAGCCTATTTGGCCAATACCGTGCGCAGGCAGGTGTGGTATCTCGTCAAATTGGAGGGGTTTATGTAGAGCGTGCCGTAGTGGGCGATGAAAATGCAGCAAAGCCTTTTACACCGGTGCCACTTGAGCGTCAAACTCAAGCAATGGCTATTTTAGCTGAGTATGTGTTTGCTCCAAATGTACTGCAAAGTATGCAGCCTTTGTATAACTTTATGCAGCAACAGCGTCGTGGGTTTAATCATTACGGTAAAAACGAAGACCCTAAACCGCATAAAATGATTTTAGGCATGCAAAAAGGTGTATTAGCGCAACTACTTCATCCTGCTGTGTTACTGCGTATTTCAGATACCGCTTTATATGGTAATGAATACAGCCTTACGCAATTTATGGGGGATTTAACTGCAAGTATTTTTGTTGATAGTAAAAATGCTAATTCGATCAGTCATAATTTACAGATTGAATACGTAAATCAGCTTATTGCAATTGCAGGCTTAAAAAAAGCAAGTAAATACGATAACTTAGCAAAAACAGCTGCGCTATATCAGCTAACTCAAATAGCCGATCAAGATGTTGCATGGGGTGCAGACACCGCAACCAAAGCACATAAAAAGTATATCGATCGCTTAATTAGCAAAGCGCTAGAAGCATAAATAACACTGAGTAAACCAAGGCCACGTTTTACGTGGCCTTTTTTACATTAACTCAAAGGTAAATAGTACCTTTTAGGTACCTTACGGCATGACCCGTTAAAGTTACTGTTGTATCACCCACTTCACAGTAAAGCTTCCCGCCTCGTTGTGAGGCCTGATAAGCAATTAAAGAATTTTTGCCAAATTGTTCTGCCCAATAAGGGGCAAGCCCGGTATGAATTGAGCCGGTCACAAAGTCTTCATCACCACCACTGGCAGGCCAAAAATAACGAGAAATAAAGTCATACTCAACACTCGGTGCTGTTGCAACCACATCTAATGGGGCTAATTTTTTTAGTTGTTCATTGGTTGTTTTCAGATCTACAACCTGCTGCTCATTATCATAAATAGCAAAATAAGCTTGGCGGTTTTGCAGCACTTTAACAGGTTGTATAGACAGGCCAGCTAATAAAGCATCAGGGATGAGCTGAACCTCTTCAGGGGCTTGTTTAGGAAAGGTCATGGCAAAGCTGCCATCGTTATTTTTATTAACAATCAGTTCGCCCACCGCCTCTGCGCTAAAGCGCACCTGCGATATACTATGTTGCTCACAAAGCACATAGGCCGCTGCTAAAGTAGCATGGCCGCAAAAATCAATCTCCATTAATGGCGAAAACCAACGTATCGCAAAGCTTCCATCTGCCGACTGACAAGTAAAAGCGGTTTCAGACACGTTGTTTTCCGAAGCTATATTCAGCATAAGATCATCACTAAGCCAAGACTCTAGTGGGATCACGGCAGCATAATTACCTTTAAACAGTTCACTGCTGAACGCATCGATTTGATGGATAGTTAATTTCATAGTGGGCACTTTTTATTTATTGGTCACTCAAAGTGCCACAAATGAAATTAACGGTCACTATAATTTTATGCCAACACAGGACGTACGCGATAATACTGCATACACGCAAATTGCAGCGCATTAGTTAGCAATATCATAACAAACATTAATATATGCGAAGTACTTTGCACTGGCATGGCTAGCTCTGCAAACAAACCACAGATACCTGCTATAAATTGCAAACTAAAATAGCGCGCACTAAGGTTACTAATATTCCCTGTTCGCAGTGTTTTATAGGTTTGTGGCATAACCCGTACTGAACTCATAATTAAACCCACATAGGTTAAGCCATTTAGCACAGTGGCGGTATCTAGGTTAGGGTTTAACAGCAACAAAAAAGGTAATAACGAAAAGCTAAGCATGCCAAGTAACTGCAGCTTCTGACGTTTAGCGGCATTATAACGTGCAAAAAAGTATAAAATTAAACCACTTAATAAACCTGTCGCAAAAAACGGCAAGGCAATATAAAAACGAGCAAAATAAAGATTGTAGCTAATAAAGTACACACTTTGCGCTAAACCAAATGTCATCATTAGCAGTGATACACCCGATACACTGCGGTTTTTAATAATTTTATTAAGTAACGGTAAAAAACTAAAAACCAAAATAAACACTGATAAAATAGGCAAATAATACGCCAAAGTAAACCTCGCTCGTTACATTGTTGTTAATAAAAAGGAAGAAATAAAACATTTTTAAACATTTGTTTTTAAAGGCTTTATTTTTGTGCGCGCATTGTAGAGCTGGCTAGGTTTTATACAAGCTTCACACCTACTTTAGTTTCCTCCTGTGGCAACTTGAGTATACAAAAACCGTTGCTATAACTTCACAGTCTCACTATTTTATAATTGCAACACAAATGATAACTGTTATCATGCGCATATCTAAAAATTAACATGCAAGCTTAAGTAATGAGAAAAACACTGTTTAAAGTTCATAGTTGGTTGGCGCTAATTGCCATTATTCCGTTAATTGTTATTAGCATTACCGGCAGTGTTTTAGTGTTTAAAAGTGAAATTGATGGCTTACTGATGCCTGACAAACACTTTGTGGTACAGCAGCAAGCTGCTCGCTTACCTATGGACTCATTAATAGATAAAGCCGAAGCAGCCTTTCCTGAGTATGTAGTAGGAGGCTGGGAGCTTTTTAATAACACCACCGCCGACCGGCTTTATTTGGTTAAGCGTGACACTGACGATTGGTATAAGTTGCATTTAGACCAATACACCGGAGAGGTTTTATCAGAACCCGTAAGCACAACTCATTATTTTACCGACTGGTTTTTAGAACTCCATTACACCTTTTTACTTAACGACTTAAAAAGCTTACCTGGGCAAACAGGTACCGTATTAGGGTTCTTTTTTGCTTTATTTTTATTAACTCTGGGCATTACAGGCTTAATTATTTACCGTAAATTTTGGCAGCGACTATTTAGCGTACGCTGGCGCGCAACTTTACAAATAGTACTTAGCGACATTCATAAAATGACTGGAGTATTAGGCTCACCTATCCTTATCGTTTTAGCGATTACCGGTGGTTATTTTAATGGTGCAGTGTGGTATCACGAAGTAATAGAACACGCAGAAGAAGAGCACTACACTATTACAAATAAATTATATAGTGACGACATCTCTTTTGAGCGGATTCTTAATGATAGCAAGCTGCAAATACCCACTTTTAATACAACTTTTTTAGTTTTTCCACGAGAGCCCGATGAAAATATTACTCTTTATGGCGAAGTAAATACCAGTAATCCACTTACCAGTGAATACGCCAATACCATAACTTACAATAAGCAAACAGGTGAACACATGGCTAACTGGGATATTCGAGAGGCTGGTGCTGGTTGGCAAGTAATAGACAGTTTTAGAAAACTACACTTTGGTTATTTTGCTGGGCTTATCAGTAAAATACTATGGTGTATTGTTGGCCTTAGCCCTGTATGGCTCGCTGGTACAGGCTTTTATTTATGGCTTACCCGCCGCAAACGTAAAAAGCATTCACAAAGAAATCGTGTAATGCAGCGAAAAAGCGCTAACGCTTGATAAAGTAATCACTCCCTTGTAAAGTGAAATCAACAAGGGAGTGATTTAATGAATATTTTTAAATTAATAATAAGCGTAACTTTTTTACTTGTTATGGGGTGCAGCAGCAAAATCAATACGCAAACTCAGCGCTTACAATTAAGTTCGTTAATTAATCACACATTATTTGTACAACAAACTACACCTTCTGAAGACGCAATATTTGAACTACCCGAGGCCGAAAAAGCACGCTTTCTAGCCTTCGTAAAAAAACAACAAACATCTAATATTCGAACTGACCGTATTATTTATAATTACCTTGAAAATCAGCTCTCTAATTTTAAGTATCATGGTGATACTCTTACATCATCTCAATCTATCAATCTTGCACAAGGTAATTGCATTAGCCTAGCTGTTCTTACCCAAAGCTATGCACAAACTTTAGGGCTTAAAACTAGCTTCCAAGAAATGACGAGCGAGCCAGTTTACGCACAGGAAGATAACTTGGTTTATGTAGCCAATCATTTTAGAACTAAAGTTTATGCCCCGGATAACGAGCTACCTGAAAAAGAAGAAAATATAATCACTTTTTTTCGTCCTGGCACCTTAATAGACTACTTTCCAACTCGAGGCAGTGTGTATTCCGATAGTGCTAATTATAATGATTTAATCTCTAAATTTTATAGTAACTTAGCTGCTGACGCGCTTTTAGATCAGCAGTTTGATCAAGCGTATTCTCTTATTCTACAAGCAAATAAATACACCCCTTATGATCCTGAGCTATTTAATATGGCTGGAATTTTACATCGACGAGCTGGTGACTTAAAAAGTGCACAACTTATTTACCAAACAGCTTTAGATAATAAGCTGATAAATATAAATTTACTTAGTAACTATCAAGTTTTAGCCAAACAAATTGGTGAACAGCACCTTGTTGAACAATTAGAAAGCCAGCTTGCTGAAGTAGAAAAAGATCCTTATGAACTTTTAGTTATTGCAAAAAATGACCTAGAAACAGGACGAATTAATACCGCTACGGAGCATATTGAACAAGCCATAACAAAAGCGCCTTATATTGCAGAGCTTTATTTAGAGCTTGCTAAAATTCGCTATCAACAAGGAAAAAATCAACAAACACAAAAATTACTTGAAAAAGCGATAGAGCTCGAAAAAGACAAGCAAAAGTTAGATGTATATCAAGCTAAGTTACTGTCCTTAAAGGCAATTAAGTAACTTAGCTAAATAGGCTTTTACAATGAATAGTAAAAGCTTAACCACGCGCGCATTTCATCTTCAAAGCTGTCGCCTTCAACACGCGACAGTCCAGCATTAAAGGTTAAATCGTTTACGCCCGCAGGCCCCATTCCGAAGCTAAAATCACCTTGATATTTTAAGCCATAACTTTGTGCATAAACGCTGTTGTCTAATTGATGTTGCTTGTAATAAAGCCAAGGCATGCCTTCTTTAAAGCTGATGCCACCACCATAACCTTGGTAACGCTCTGCAGTTGCACTGTAATATGGCAGTTCAGCAGCAAGCACAAACTCGCTACTTTGTTGCTGATTAATCAGGTTAGAGCTAAACCCACCTAAAGCTAAATCACTATCGTCTCGCTGTTTTTGTTCAAAGCTCACAAACATGGGAATATTAAATGCTTTGCCAAATACTTTTATTGCCAAGTCATAACCTTGCCAATGACGACTGTGATTCCACCCATCATAAATACTGGCATAAATACTCTGCCCTATGGCAAATGCTTGGCGGTCGTGTTGCCATTGCTGACTAATACTCAACCGTGTCCAATTTTTATGACCATTTTTATAATCTGTATAGTTATAAGCAAGTTCTGGGGTTAACTGTAATTGACCAAATTTCAATGGGTGGCTTATTGCAGCAAAGCCACCTCGGGCGTCAATATCGACGTTTAAGCTAGGTTGATATTGATGTGATGTATCCAAATTATAATCAAATAGCGCAAGCTTAAACTTTGTATTCAGCGCATTGTATTTTGCTTGTACAAACCCTCCATGTAATGCACCGTCATGCAAATCAATGTTATAACCCGCTTGTAAATCAAGTTGCTTTAATAGGTCGCTACTTTTTATACCTACGCTTAGCAAACTGGTTGACGCTGAATAATACTGTGATCCCAAGGCAAACGTCGCTTGCTGATCAAGTACTGCGTAATCGCTTTGCTCTGCTATCTCATCGGTATATATTTTTGCCGGTGGCAGAGTGTGCTTATTTACCATCAACAATGGAGCTTCACTGGTTACAGCGAGATCCGTCACGGCTGCGCGATTTTTTGCTATTGTTAGCGTTTTTACATCAGGGCCATCGGCATTAGTGGAAAAATAAAGTAGTGAGCCATCTTCTGTTTCAATCGGATATGCGAGCGCTTCTTGCCCGTTAGTTAAGCGGGTGAGGGTGTTATTTTTTATATGGTAATTATAAATATCAGTCTTATTATTTAAGCCAGCAACAAAATAGATAGACTCCCCATTTTGACTAAAACTCGGCTGGCTTAAATATTGATACCCATTAGGCATTGGGACTGACTGCCTAGTATCACCGGCCAACTCTTGTATATACAACTGCCAATTTTCGTTTAATGACGCTGATAAATAAGCTAATTTTATTTCATCGGGGCTTAGGGTCGGGTAATCATACGTCGTTTTTAAGCTCTTGGTAAAAAGTGGCGTGATTGTTTGTGTATTAAGGTCGACTTTTACTAATTCAGAATACCCAGCTCTTATTTGCTCACCGTAAAGTGTTTCACCATCGCGGGTAACACTAAAACGACGAATACCAGCCAGTTCAGTGAGTTGTTCGACGTTGCCAGTATCTATGTTATAGCTAAAAATGTCAGACACTTTGTTATAAGTTCCCGACTCCTCAATACTGTAGGCATTAAAATAAAGAGTGTTATTGCCTACCCACTGCGGATTGGCAATACCTGCTCGATTTATTTGATTTAATATTTGTTTTTGTTCGCGCTTAAATACACTTGGCGCAGTATCAGGAATATCCTTAGCATCATCTTCAAGTAATTGCTTTTGTGCTTTAGTAAATTGCTGTTGCGCTTTAGTGTTGTCTTCAGTGCTATAAATTATGAGCTTGGTATTACTTTTTTTATCACGCTCCACTATGGCAATTTTGCTGCCATCACCAGAAAGAGCGGGGTTGCTAGCGTATAAATCAAGCTTTAACCAAAGCTTGCTATTAAGTGGTGACTCGGTTTGCTCTTGTTGCATTGCTTTGTAAGTGAACTCAGCAATAAATCGACGATATAGCTTGGCAGCGCTTTGCCCGAATACACCAGAAAATGCGTCGTCAAAATCTCGAGACTTAACCGCCCGCATACGAACCCATACATTATCGACCAGCTGCTCTGAGTAATTTTGCTCTAGCCAGTATAAAAAACGACTTCCCATTAAATACGCCATGGAGCCCGCCATAAAGCCTTCATCACTATTTAGTTGCCCATAGGTCGGAAGCGCTCCTTGCTGAGCAAACTCCCTGAGTATTGCCTCAGAATAGTTATCAAAGAGTCGCCCTCGACCCGTCATTTTAGACTCAATTAAGGTGGCGTATCCTTCAGCTACCCAGCGCGGTGTATCGCCATAGGTTAAATCGTAAAGATCCCATACCCCTCTAATTTTTTGTTGCCACTCACTGCGGGTTGGCTGCGCTAAATGCACTAAGTGAATGTACTCATGCAATACTAGTAATTGCTGCCAGCCCGATGAGTTTGAGATTACCGTATCCGATTGTGGTGGCGTAGTAAAAAGCGCCATAACAGGATTATTAGAGGTTGGTAAGGCAAAGCCATTAGCTGCATTTAAAGGATCAAATACCACCACATCGACGATTTTATCAAGGGCATGGTTTTGTTGCTCAAGCACTTTTGTACGAACAATCTCCAGCTCTACCGCGGTCGATTTAGCAAAATCAGTATGCTCACTACTAAAGTGCACATTGAAATGCTCGGTATGAATGGTTTGCCAATTAGCAGCAAAGCTTGGTGCAGCCAGTAATAAGGCTGATGCAATGAGTGACTTTTTCACAATAATCCCTTAAATAGTGCTTTTAATAATGCTTAGAGTATTATTAAAAGGGAAAAACGGGCAGTAAAAAAGTGTAATAAAGCATGTGCAAATGTATATTTACACCTGCTTTATTATTTAACCTGAACTTTGGTTATTTTCAACAAGGGAAGTTACATCCAACTACGAGGGTCTGACTCAGCTTGCATAAGTGTAAAATCTATAATGAAGTCAGCATCTTGCTGTTTTAAATATGGGACATACGCACCGCCTGCAGCAAGTTGTATATACAGGCTTCTTAAGCCAGAGCGACGCATAAAAAAGGTACTCACACTGCGAGCGCTTTGTGCTTTGTACAGCTCAAATACCCGGTAATGTACGCCAATCATACCTTTGCGTACCACCAAATAAAAACGCCCATCTTGTTGATGAAGATAATACCCATAACGTTTATAAGACAAAAATACTAACGTAGCTAATACCAAAAATAACGCTAACGGAATTAATACATTAAGTTGCATAAAGCTAATTAAAAACCCAGAAGCAACGCTCGGTAGCAAGGCATAAAACACCATATTTTTATATAACAATGCCCTTTCTACCGCCTTGAATGCCAGCTTTTTACTGTCAAACCATGGGTAAATCCACTGACACACATTATCAACTTGCTCCTGCGTGAGCACAGGTAACACTAAGGTTTGTTTATTCTTTTTCGCCATACTTGCAGCGCCACCACTGCTGGCTTGCAAACACTCAACAGTAAAACGTTTCAATAGCCTAGCAATTAGGTTTTGCTTAATAACTATAGATTGCACTTTATCTAAACTAATTGATAGTTGATGGCGTTCTAACAGCCCTGCAATACGTTTAAATTTTTTATTTTTAAAATAAAGCTGATAATTATAGAACCGAATGAGCGACATAGTCACCGATAAAAACACCGCTATAAATACCAATACAAAAATCAAAGTAATTACTGCAAATACCGCTGCATTAGCCATCATACCCAGCTCTTGCTGATAAAAACCCTCTATTTTTGTTATAAACTGCTGCTCTAAAAAATCGATGGCCACATTCATAAAAGGGGCAATAGCGGCAAGCGCTAAAATGGCCATGTTCGACATTAAACCAAACTTAGCTATTTCTTTATTTGAAATGAATAAACTATTTTCGTCCTGCTCTTCAATATGAGACTGCGCTGTGTCAGCTACTTCTGCTGATGGTTGCTGCTGTGCTTTGTAGTCAAATACTTGTTTGCGCATTTGCTGGGCATAACCGCTGGTTACTCCCGGCAATACCGCTTCTTGGGCAACACTGCCGGCAGCATCAAAAATGCAATTAACTAAACCTACTGGAGTAAAATAAAAGGGCTCAGCTATGTTTACATTTTGCACTCGAGAAAACTTTAAGGTGAGTCGCTCTTTTTTAAATACGCCTTTATTTAGTAAAATTTCATGCTCGTCAGTAATACAAAAACGAAAACTACGGTAATACAAAAAACAATAAGCAAGCAATGAAGTCAAAGCAATCGCGAGCGCAACTTGCCCCCAAAATAGTTTATTTTCTACCTGGGTAACAAATACCACTAACACAGGCAGTAAATTAAATAAGCCGTCTTTGACAAAGCGAACACTAAAATGCATCACAAAATAAGCCAATGCCCAGGGCGACACTTTTTGCCAATTAAGTGAAGGTGGCGTCATTTGCGTAGCATCAACACTCACTGGCAGCAACCTCACTCGTGGTTTCATCGTGGCGATAGCTTTGTACAAACTGACGGATATTTTTGCACTTTTCGTGGGTCAGACCGCTAATTTGTAAATCAGCACTCATCCCCCCTGCGCTGTAAAGCCTTAAACTGGCTAAACCCAGTTTTCGCTCTATTGGCCCACGATGTATTTCAATATGCTGCACTCGTGCTAACGGTAAAATAGTTACCTGCTGCCAAATAATACCCTTTTTAAATGCTATATCGTGGGTACGCAATGCACTGCCTTGTAATTTAATACTGAACACGCTGGATAGCATACAAAGTAAAATTAATAGCGGAACAGCAACCAATAAGTAACCTTGCGCCATGGCAGCAAAATCTGTATTAAAATAACAAACAACCGCTAGCACTAAGCAAAAAGGAATGAAAAATAACAACCAATTCAATTGTGCATGCAATAACGCTTTATCGGCAAGCGGCTCAAACACTATGCTTTTATGTTGCGGTAGATCGGTTATTTGTTGATTAGTAAACACACTTTGCTCCATTGGACTTAGCCAAGCCACTTTATTGTTGTCACTAAGGTATGACTTTGTTTAGGCTCAAGCGTAACCGCATCTTCAAGCACATTCGCAGCTTCTAGGCATAACATGCTTTTATAATCATCATCGGCAAAATTTGATAGCCGCTTTGATTTTTCAATCCATGGATTCCATAGTACGCACGACTGCGAGTTTTCTCTGCTAACACTGATCATCCCCTGAGGAGTATCAATTGTTTGAACTGCTGCGGCTTGGGTATAAACCATATCGGTTTCACGGGAAAAGTCGACCACGTCATTTTGCTGATGAGGCCCTTGACCAAATTCTATATATTGCGCCCCTTGCAGCCCTGCCACTCGGGTATTATTAATATCTTCTGTTGGAAAGTAAGTATGCAGTGCTTGTGTATAACTAAATGGTACGTTGCCTAAATTACAGGTGGTTAAACGCACCTCTAATTGCTCTGATAAGATAAACTCAACCCGTAATGACGACTGATGCGGCCAAAAAGTAGAATCTACCTGCTTCATTGGTAATTTAAGGCTCACAGTAACCTCGCTGTCGGTTTCATGTACTTCATCGGCTTGCCATACATGCGTACGGGCAAAGCCATGCGCGGGGAAGTCCGAATTTTCATGTTGCCCAAACCAAGGCCAGCAAATAGGAATGCCACCACGAATACTTTTCCCCTCGCTAAAGGTTTCATCCCCAGACACCCACAATAATGGCAATTTACCTTTGGGTGTAAACTCAGTTATTTGCCCACCTTGTAAAAATATTTTCGCCTCACATTGGCGACTATTAATACTAATAAATTCTAAACCGCTATGTGTACGCTCAATACATACTGAGGGTGATAATTGCATTTTATTTCCTTTAACACTGAGACTAATTTCTAATACTTAACCTGAGTACAGGTTACTTGTACACAAACAATAATGCATGCTTAAAGCATAAGCTACATAGAATAGTTATTTAAATTGAGTTAGTTACTATACTTTTATGCCACATCAATGGCTAAATTACGACTAAAGTTTTACATCTGTGGCTTGCGTATCGCTTTTAACCTACGTAAGGTGCGCAACCTTAGCAAACAGAATGTTATGAACATTTAATAAATTAAAGATAATAAATACTATTTTAATTACTGCTCAAATTAATAAAAACCAATAATAGCGGTGTTAAATGGTATATATCATTTGAATTCAATTTATTTGATGTGTAACATTTCATGATTACGGCAAATGATTCGCCTTCCATGAGACAAACAAATGCAAAAATATGACGAGTTACTAGTTTCTTTACGCAAGGTGATCCGTGCGATTGACTTACATTCAAAGCAACTTAATAAAACAGCGGGTTTAACAGGGCCACAACTGCTTATCATGCAGGAAGTGTCTCAAACTGATGGTATTACCGCCAGCCGTATTGCGCAAAACGTCAACTTAAGCCCAGCAACGGTTACTAATATTCTTGACCGAATCGAGAGTAAAAACTTAGTAACACGTGTTCGCAGTCAAATGGATAAGCGCCGAGTCAGCTTATACCTTACCGAACAAGGTAAAGAACTACTCGAAAAAGCACCACAGCCATTACAAGAGCATTTTATCGAAAAATTTTCAGCACTTGCTGAATGGGAACAGAGTTTACTCCTTTCATCAATGCAGCGTATTGCCGCAATGATGGATGCAGATAAGCTAGACGCCTCCCCACTTTTAGAAGTAGGCGCACTGTTTCAAACCCCTAAAGAATAAAACGCAGTATAAAAACAATAAACTAAATTAGCCTGCCATTTTCCCCTTTTTCCACACTAAGAGGTGCATTTTTGCGCCTTTATTTTTTAATCACAATCAAAACGGCTATTATGACTAAACTCTCAAAACTAACACTCGCCTTAATTTTAGGTGGTGTTGCTAGTAATTCTTATGCATCAAATCTTCAACCTCTCCAAAGCCAATTAACGCAGTTAAAGCAACAAGTAGAAAAGCTTGAAAGCAAACTCACTGAAAAAAAAGCTCAGCAACTAACTGATGAAGCTGCAAAGCCTGAACAGCAATCATCAGGAATAAAGATAGGGGGTGCCATTCGCGCTAACTATGGCATTAACTCTTACGATGATGACAATGAAGATCGCGGTGGCGACTTTGATTTTGATATTTTCCGTTTAAATGTCTCTGGTGAAATTAATGATATTTCAGTCAATGGTGAAGTACGCTTTTACGATTACATGACAGTAGTGAAATACGCTTACTTAGGGTATGAATTTACTGATGGCTGGGAAGGCCAAGCCGGTATAACCGCCGTACCGTTTGGTAATGGTCCTTACAATTCTCACAGCTACTTTTTTAGCACTAACTACTATGTTGGCCTAGAAGATGACTTTGATTTAGGGGTAGTTGCTAAGCGTAAGCTTAAAGACAACTGGACACTTGATCTTGGCTTTTTTAAAAACGATGAACTTGGCGGAGTTGATGGCTCAGCATCAGATAAAAACCATCGTTACTCTTACGATATTATTGGCAGTCGCCCTGCAGATGAAGGTACCTATGCCGAGCCTACAAAGCAACTTGGTGAATACAACACCTTTGCCGGTCGCGCCACTTATCAACTTAAGCACAGTAAAAATATAACCACAGATTTAGGTGTATCGTTACTCAGCGGCGGACTACATGATGGTGAAGACCGCGCAGGTAATTACAGTGCGTGGGCTGTTCATTTAAACAGCAACATTAATAACTGGAACATTCAATTTCAACACGGCGAATACGACTACGACTTAGATGATGGCAGCAACCGCTTTGCAGTGGGTGCCTACAATTACTTCGATAGCGTGTCGAGCCAAGCTACAATGACCAACTTTAATGTTGCCTACGACTACGCACTAGAATGGGGTCCAGTTACCAACCTACAGTTTTATAACGACTATGGGATCATCTACAACAAATCAGATAATAGCGCCAATACTTGGATGAATGTAACCGGTATGAGCATTACTGCTGGGGGGTTCTTTAGTTATGTTGATTTTGTACAAGCCCGCAATCAACCCTTTATTGGCGGTACCATTATTGGTGATGGCGATACCGAGCGCCGGTTTAATATTAATTTAGGCTATTACTTTTAACTCTCTCCTCAGCCCAGTAGCCATACTGGGCTGAACTTAAATCAAATAGCTGCTTTAAAAAACACAAACGCAAATGAAAACTATTGCCATTTGCATTGGTTGACGTTAGTATCCACCCCCTTTTTAGAAACCTTAAATTGGTGCGCCTTGGAACGCTATTACGCTGAAGTATTAAGTTATATTGCTCGCTCGATTGGATGCAAAGATAAAGCGCAAAACATCGTTCAAGAAGCATACACACGCTTATTAAGCTACCGTAAACGCAACCCTGAGCATGACACATCCCAGCAACGGGCTTTATTTTTCAAAACGGCTAAACACATCGTTATTGATAACTATCGCCGTAATTACGCCGTTACAGACCCTGTTAAGCAAGAGTTAATCGCACCTAGCGATTATGAACCCGAAGCAAAGCTGGCAAGCCAACAACAACTCAGTCTGCTTTATAGGTGTATTGAGCAATTACCTCAAAAAACTAAACAAGCCTTTGTACTATATAAATTTAAAAACCTAACGTACCAACAAGTTGCAGATCAGATGGGGATTTCTGTCAGTATGGTTGAAAAACATTTAGCCATCGCTATGCTGGCATGTCGCAATACAATAAAAAAATAACCACGGGAATATAAGCAATGGACCGTCAGCAAACACAATTGCAACTGCAAGCAAATACTTGGCTTGAAAAACAAAAAGTTGGGTTAACTGCATCACAAAAAAAGGCTTTTATTCAATGGCTCAATACCAGTAAGGCGCATCAAACCGCTTACCAAGAAAGTGTGCAGGTTGAACGGCTATTAACGCAATTTAGTGAACATGAAATTGAACAACTCAATACACCAAAACCTAAAAGATTTTTATCTACATGGGCTATAGCAGCATGTGCTGCCTGTTTAATGCTCACTATTACCGGGTATCAGTTGTGGCCAAATGAAGTATCGCCCACCCAGTATACTGCTCATTATAAATCAAACCGAGGTGAACAATTTGATATTGCTCTACCCGATGGTTCCCAGCTAAGCGTAGATGCAAAAACACAAATTTCACTCGACTTTAACCCTAACTCACGTAAAAACAAACTCGTTCAAGGGCGTGTATTTTTTAATGTGGCCAGTGACTTACAGCGTCCTTTTATTGTTAGCACTGATGATACAAAAATCACCGTACTGGGCACTCGCTTCAGCGTTGATAAAAAAAAGCATAGCACGCGTATCAGCGTCGAACATGGAAGGGTAAAGATACAAAACAACCACCACCTAATTGAGTTAGTACAAGGACAGCACGTTGTATTTAACGAGCTTGGAATGGATGTGCAAACAATAGACCCTACACTTGTTGATGCATGGCGTAGTGGCCGATTAGTTTTTAGTAACGCACCGCTTGTGGAAGTATGTGCTGAATTTAACCGTTATCATGACACAGAGTTTACGTTCTCCGATGATCGAGTTGCTGCGCTAAAAGTATCTGGGACATTTTCAGCTGTTCAACTTGATAACTTTCTAAACCTATTACCACACGTGCTCCCTGTTGAAATTAAACGCGAAAATAATCAAGTTATTATAAGTAAGGCGGACAATTCTTAAAAATAAATAATCTTTTTATTGAGGGATTCTCATTATCATTCGTTTTCATATAAACAACTTTGCTTTATATGGAACAATTGCAATGAATACAATAACTCGTTACGGTATTAAACTATCTCCCATCGCCTTAGCTTTAGGGGTTGCTGTTAGCTTTCCCACAACAGCTCAAAGTACCTCCACTATAGTAACGTTTAATATTGCTCAACAACCTTTGAGTACTTCACTTAATTTGCTCGCTGAGCAAGCAAATATGAATCTCATTGCAGATGCATCTTTATTGCGAGAGCTAAAAGCACCAGCAATTTATGGACAAAAAACACTAATAGGCGCTTTAACATTTACATTAGAAGAAACTGGCCTCAGTGCAAAAATTGTCAATAACAGCATTATTATCCAGAAAAATGGTGCTATAAAAGAAACAAAACAACAAAATAAGCGTGATTTGCACAATAAAAAAGCGAATAAGCATGCCCATAAAGATATCCCTGAAAACATCGAAGTCATTGTTGTAAGTGGCAACAAAATTCAATTAGACCGCCACCAGCTCGAACGCAGTAAAGGCAGTTCAAATTCAGATATTTTCTCAACGTTTACCGGCATCGACGCAAATAATTTACGTAACGAAGCTGGCGCACTCGATATTGGTATTCGTGGTGTTCAAGGTGAAGGTCGAGTGCCTATTTTTATTGATGGGAGCTTGCAGTCCACCCACACAAACCGTGGGTACATGGGCACCTCAGATAGAACCTACATCGACTCAGATTTTATTAGTACTGTTGCCGTTGAAAAGGGTACAACAGCAAAAAGTGGCGCATTTAGTGCTGGCGCAATTGGCGGAACAGTTAATATCAGAACACTCAACACCACTGATATTCTGACAAAGGATCAAAGCGTTGGCGCGTTGATTAAACTTAAAACGTATAACAATAATCACACACCTACAGTCTCCGATAACCCATGGCAGCAACAGTACTATCAGGTGAGTAACCACAATAGCACTAGTGACTTTGATAATGGCGGTATTTTACTCGCAGGTGCATTTAAAACGGATCAATTAAATGCTGTGCTTGCCTATAGTGATAAAAAAACAGGTAACTATTTTGCTGGTAAACACGGCTTTGAAAACTTTGTTGAAACGTATGATTGGGGCCAAGTATTACCCCCTGTTAATCAACACGGTGAAGTAGTAAATACCAGCTTTGAAAGCGAATCCTACCTTGCAAAAGTACAGTATGCTTTTAACGATGAACATGACATTGAATTAAATACTCGTCATCACCAGCAACAAGCGGGTGAAATGTTGGCCTCATACTGGTTCAAGCAACGCGAAGGGGATTTTTGGATACTCCCTGATGGTGAATATGGCACAATACCCGCTAACATAGAAACCATGCCACAATGGCAGCCTGGTACAGCGCTGATTAATAGCGCAAGCTTGCTTTATCGCTTTCTACCCACGAATAATCCATTAGTCGATTTGAAGATCAACGCATGGACAACCAACGCAAAGTTACAACAGTATAACGCCTTGGCCAGTAATTTAGGCCCTAATGCACTGCAATACTTTCACGAATACAGCAACCAACGCCACGGTGTCGGAATTTATAACAGCGCTGCTTTTACTGTTTCTTCAATCCCCACAGTATTAATGTATGGCGCTTCTTGGCAAAACGAGGTACTAAAACCTAAAGCAGGAGCACTGGAGTATTTTTACACAGATAAAACCACCTCTCGTGACGGCAAACAAACTGTTCGCAGTGTGTTTGTAAATGGCCAGTTTGATTTCGATCCCATTGAGTTAACCTTGAACCTAAACCATCATGATTCTAGTACGCATGACCATCAAGGGGAGCATGCAATAAAGTTTTCGCCAAAAACAGATTTTACAGCACTGCTTCATTACAATGTATTTGATAACACCACGCTAAAAGCAAAGTACAGCAAAGCGTATCGAATGCCGAATATCTACGAGACGACTATTTCAAATGAAGTATTTACCTACTCGTCTGATTACCCTGTTATACCTGAAAACAGCAACACCTTTGAATTAGGTATTGAAAGCCATTTTAGTAATGCGTTAATTAAAGGGGATCGTCTAACGCTATCCGCTAGCTATTTCGACACTCGTATTGAACACATGTTAGCAACCGCACAATTGCCAAATAAAGATCCGGATGCTGAACCATGGCAAACTACAAAATATACATTCACCAATTACGATAGCTTTGAGTTACCAGGTATTGAGCTTAATCTAAATTACCAAAGTGATTTATTTTACAGCACAGTTTCATATACCAATTACACTAATATAAAAATCTGTTCTGCCTTAATTAGTAATATTGAGCAAGTTGATCGCTGTAACGGTCAAGGTTTTTCAGGCAGTTTAACGCCCCTTCGTATTCCTCCTAAACGAAACCTTGTTGTTGGCTTTGGGAGCACTTTCATTGATGATCAACTGGACATCGGCTTCACTTATAAAGGGCATTCTGATAAACAGCACCCTGCAGGATTTTTAAGCGGTACTGGTGCCAAGGCAGTTAGTAAAATTCCAGCAAGTTATCAACTCGATTTTTACGCGAACTATAAGTTTAACGATATGTTCAGCGGATTTACCACAATCACTAACCTCACAGATAGATACATAGTGTCATCCGGTTCAATTGTTGCCATGCCAGAGCCAGGCAGAACTGTAACTTTGGGGCTAGAGATAAAGCTATAGCTAATTAGGGCTATTCACTTAGCCCACTTTTACTTAAACCGTCATAACTAGGAGTCAACATGACTAGCACCACTTTAGCCCCCTCTCGTGCATTACAATTAAAAGCCAGTACAGCTGACGTACATGACAACATAGATAAAAGCATTATGGATAAAGACCCATTTGCAAACACTGAAAACTATATCCAGTTTTTAACGTTACAATATTATTTTTTAAATGATGTGTCTGCGCTTTATGACCACAGCGAATTAAATATGGTCATTGAAAATTTAGCAGCGCGCCGACGTTTAAATATGCTTGAGCAAGACTTTCAAGATCTTGAATACCCAGTGCCTGCATCAGCGTTCACTTCATTAATTAGCAACGAGACTGACTTAGCAACAGCGCTGGGCTGGCTTTATGTAGTAGAAGGGTCAAAAGTTGGCGCTGCAATGCTAGGCAAACAAGCGCAAGCTAGACTACTGTTAACAAAAAAGTATGGTGCCCGTTATTTATCAGGCCCTGGTGCAGGTCGTGGCAGTGACTGGCGTCATCTAGTACAATTAATTGATAGTATTGAGCTAAATGACACACAAGAGCGAGCATTGATCAATGGTGCACGCCAAGCGTTTACTCGATTCCAACTTTTTCAGGCGCATGTCTATTCATGAATTTAAAGGTCGCTTTAGTCGCATATAAGAATGCGGGATACCAACTATTAGGGTTAGCGTTAGTTGGTTTGGGGATTATTGGCATTTTATTACCTGTTATGCCCACCACTATTTTCTTTATTTTGGCATTAGCATGTTTTACACGTTCATCGCCAAAGCTTGCGACTTGGTTACTCGAACACCCTCGTTATGGCGCGACTTTGCGCCATTGGCACAGCCACAAGGTCGTGCCACTAAAAGCTAAATGGTTTGCGGGCATAGGTATGCTAATAGGCTTTATATTTTTATTATACAGCAGCTCTCCTTCTTGGGTTATTGTCCTAGTTGCTGTTGTTGAAGTGCTGGTTTTGACTTACTTAATTTCTAAGCCCTCAACTCCACCTAAAAACTAATACGTTCGATATAAGCAAAATAAAGTGTAAAGTTTGGTAAATAAATTTGTAACAGCTAATGCAAATCATTATCATCCGTACAAATTAATTAAATCTGCACCTTTTATGCCCTTTGTTAATAAACGCGCTTTATATAGTACGAGTCGTGCTTTACATATCTATATTTCTACCGCTTTGTTTTTTTTACTTATTCTATTTTGTGTAAGCGGCATAGTGCTAAATCATGTTGACTGGTTAAAAAACGATAAAAACAACGGCCAAATTACCGCAGCAATTCCAGCTGAACTACTTGTAAAAGCACAAACAGAATTAAATACACTACCTACTATTTATCCCCAAATAGAAGCTTACCTAGCCAAGCAATATGGGCTGAATAAAGTAAAAAGCATTGAATGGGAAAAGCAAGATTCACTGATCATGCTCGACTATCCATTACCAGCAGGCTACGCCTACGCAGAATTTGATTTTATTAGTGGCGAATTGTTACTCGATTATCAAACTGGGGGGTTTTTAAGTGTAATTGGCGACCTACATAAAGGTCGTTACAGCGGTGAAGTATGGAGCTGGGTTATTGATATATCAGCAGTGCTGATGATCCTATTTGCCATCACCGGCATGATTATTTTATTTCAAAATAGAAAAAAACGCTTAGCAGGAATATGGATAACCGCATTAGGTGTAGCAACACCTATCGTTATTTACCTGTGTTGGGTACCACAAATAAAAGGAGTGTCTTAATGTTTAAAATTAAACCATGGCTAAGCATCACGCTGTTAGTTGCCGCGCTATTTCAAATTAATGCTCATGCACAATCGCCAAGGTTAGAAGTTGAATTAACCCTCGCCGATTTAAACGTGCAACCTTACCACCGACCTTATGTTGCTGTATGGCTGGAAACACCAGAGCGCAAACACGTAACAACGCTTGCACTATGGGTTCAAAAAGCAGAATGGTTTAAAGATCTACGCCAATGGTGGCGCAAAGCCGGTAAAGGTAATGCTCAGTTTGATGGTGTCAGCGGCGCAACCAAGCGTGCCGGCACATATACAATTAGTTGGGATGGCAACGATCTAAACTGTAACCCTGTAACGCCCGGTAAATACCTACTTAATATTGAAGTTGTGCGCGAAGAAGGTGGCCGTGATTACAGCCGCATTGAGCTTGATTTAACCCAATCAGAGAAAATAACTATTGAAGGTAAAAACGAATTTGCGACCAGCTTTGTCACTGTAAGCGCTAGGTAGCCCTACTTATCATTCAAATTTAAAGGAAAAATAATGAACGTTAATTTATCAAAAATTGCATTAATAGGCGCACTGAGTTTATCGGCGCTTGTATCAACAGCGGCAAGCGCACATGCCCGTTGGTTACTACCTTCGCACACTTCGCTTTCTGGCGATAAAGCGCATTACGTTATGATTGACGCAAGTATTTCTAACGAAATTTTTGCACCTGATAAAGCATTTCGTCCAAGCACAAAAGGCGCAGAGTACGACGATACTCTGCTTATGGCACTTGCCCCAAATGGCGAGCAAGTTACCGATACCATTCGTGCCTATTACCTAAAACGCAAAAGCTCTGCTGCAGTAAAACTTCAGCAACAAGGCACTTATCATATTGCGATGACGCAAAAACCTATGTACATGACATTTTACAAAAATGCAGCAGGTGAGCGAAGCCGCGTATTCGCCAAAAAAGATGATGCCAACTTACCTAAAGACGCCAGCGATATCACCACAATTAAAACCATCTCTACTGTTGATACCTTTGTTAGCCATAATGGCACGTCTAAACCGGCACTATTAGGTCAAGGCCTAGAGCTAAGCGGCCCAACCCATCCAAACGATCTATTTGTTGGTGAGCAAGCACGCTTTCAACTACTAAGCGATGGCAAGCCGGTTGGCGAAGGGATTGAAATAAGTATTTTAAAAGGTGATACACGTTACCGTAATAGCCGTGGTGAGATTAAAGTAACCACAGATAAAGACGGTTTTTTTGCCACTACTTGGCAACACCCTGGTTTATACCTAATTGAAACGTCTCAAAAAGTAACAGTTAATGAAGCTGGCGTAGACGTAGGTCGCTATGCACTATTTACAACCCTTGAAGTAGCACCTGAGTAATTATTAAATATTATTTATTAGGCCAAGCAAATAGTTTGGCCTTTTTTTATCACTTAGTCTGCCATTTTCTCTGCATAAATCGGCATATTCTTAATATTTTTCACTTTTCGCTCTATCCTCATTTTAGCCTAGTATTAGGATCACTTCTTTTTATAAAAATAGTTGAATAACATAGTCAATTTAGATCTTTGCGGTGCACTAGCCGCTTCTATATGATGCGCACTTTTCAAAATCTTCAAGGCACGCTTAATGACTTTTCAGCATTTATCAGCTAATAAAAAATTAGCACTTAGCTTGGCTATTACCACCGCACTTAGCGCCTCTTTTTCAGTTGCGAATGCGGCTGAGCAAACTAACCAAGTGGAAGAGAATATCGAAGTAATTTCAGTAACAGGCACGCGCCGCAGCTTACGAAGTATTGCGCAAAGTACCGTGCCTGTGGATATTATTAGCAGCGACGATATGGCAAGCACAGGTCAACTTGAAATCAGCCAAGTGCTCGCTAACCAAGTACCAAGCTTTAACTACCCAAGTGCCACACTGTCTGATGGTACCGATCATGCTCGCCCAGCGGTTTTAAGAGGCCTTGCACCTGATCACACTCTAGTGCTTATTAATGGTAAACGTCGCCACTCTGGTGCGTTATTAAACTTAGGCGGTACGGTTGGTCGCGGCTCTACCGCGGTTGATTTAAACATGATCCCCACCTCTGCAATTAAGCGTGTTGAGGTACTACGTGATGGGGCAGCAGCACAATATGGTTCTGACGCCATTGCGGGTGTAATCAATATTGTTTTAAAAGATGCAACCGAAGGCGGTAGTGTTAGCGTAACTTATGGCCAATACGACAGCCAAATGGCCGGTGTACCACAACTAAATAGCACTTATGCTGATGAGAACGGTAACCTTGCTTTTAATTTAGGCGACGATCGTCAAGTTAACGACGGTAATACCCGCACAATTAGCGCAAATTCTGGTTTTTCACTGGCAGACAATGGCTTTTTAAACGTCTCGATTGAATACCGTGATAACGACTCAACTCAACGCTCTGGTTTTGATCCGCGCGAACAATACAGCCGCCTAGATGATGGCAGCCTAGACCCACGCGAATTTACAATCAACCGCTATAATCATCGTTTTGGTAAAGCTGAGCTTGAAGATTACGCGTTGTTTTATAACATGGGATACGACTTAGATAACGGCTTTAATGTTTATTCGTTTGGTAGCTATTCTGAACGTGAAGGTAACTCTGGCGGATTTTACCGCCGTGCAAAAGACAGCCGCAATGTTTTAGAGCTATACCCCAATGGCTTTTTGCCACAAATTGCTACGGACGTAAAAGATTACTCGCTGGCACTTGGTTTACAAGGCGATAGTGGCGACTGGGTGTGGGATGTAAGCACTAACTATGGTCGAAATGACTTTGGCTTAGGGGTTGTAAATAGCCTAAATACTTCGCTAGGTACTAATAGCCAAACTGAGTTTGATAATGGCGCCATGATTTACGATCAACTTTTAGTTAACTTTGATGCAAATACTACCGTTGATTTTGGCCTACCTGATGATGTGTTTTTCACTATTGGTGCTGAGTATCGCCGTGAAAGCTATAAAATAGAGCAAGGTGAAGAAGCTTCTTATATTACTGCACTTGATGACAACGGCAACCCAATTGCTGCTGGCGGCGCGCAAGTGCTTCCTGGTTTTGGACCACAAAGCGCAACTAACGAAAGCCGTCATAATGTTGCCGTATTTGCTGAATTTGACACTTATTTAACTGATAAGTGGAATGTAGTTTTAGCCAGTCGTTATGAAGATTACAGCGATTTTGGTAACACATTTACTTCAAAATTAGCCACGCGTTACAGTATTACCGACAACCTATCATTACGTGGTGCTGCCAGTACTGGGTTTCGTGCGCCGTCACTTGCACAAAGCTCGTACCGTCAAATATCGACTATTCTTGAAAATAACCAGCCTTTTGAAGTTGGCTTATTTCCAAGCTCAGCCCCTGCAGCGCAAGCATTAGGTGCAAAACAGCTTGATGCCGAAGACTCGGTTAATATTACCGCTGGATTTGTTTATACCCAAGGTAACTTTAGTTTAACGGTTGATGCGTACCGCATTGATATTGATGACCGGATCGTACTCTCTGAAAACTTAAGCGGTAACGCTGTGCAGCAAATTCTAGCCAGTGCGGGCGAGCTAAATACCGAAAGTGTGCGTTACTTTACTAACGCCATAGATTCGCGCACACAAGGTGTTGATATTGTGGCAACGTACACGCTTGATTTAAATACATTGGGTGATCTGCGCTTAAACGCAGCAGCAAACATTAATGACACCGAAATAACTCATGTTGATGCAAATCCAAGTGAGCTAAATTCTCTAGGTGATGACTACGTGGTATTTGCCCGTCGTGAAGTCGGTCGCTTTGAGCAAGGCACACCCGATAACAAGCTAAATCTATCAGCCGTTTGGAGCTTTAACCAATGGCAAACAACCTTGCGTGCAACTCGCTATGGGGAAGTGGCAGATATTTCAACTACCAGCGATGGTGATGAATATTTAGATGCCAAATGGATCACTGATTTAGAAGTTGCTTATCGCCCTAACGATGCGTGGAAGTTTGCAGTCGGTGCAAATAACCTATTTGATCAGTATCCACAAGCAACGGTAGATAACATTGGCTACTCTAACTTTGGGCAAATATTTCCATACACGCCTTATACACCCTACAGTTTAGATGGGCGCTTTTTATACGGTAACATTACTTATAGCTTTTAAGTAAACATCAATTAAAAATAGAGTAATTACAAAAGGATGCATCGCGCATCCTTTTTATTAACATTTAGTCTTTTTCACCATATTTTGGCATTTTATCTTTTTAGCAATCACTGTCATTTCATATAAAACAATAACTTACATTTCGGTCTCATTTTTGCTCTATACTTTGTATATTAACTAAAATAATCAATATCAAAGGACTAAACATGAGCGCATCAACTCTATTCAACTTCACTAAGCCCGTTTCACTAATTAGCGGTATTTTATTACTCAGCGGTTGTGTATTTCATATATCGCCTAGCGTTGCGTCGGTAAAACAAACACAACAACTTACATTACCTAGCAATAACCTTGAATACCTAGACGTACTAAGCGGCGCAGGTTCACTTAAAATAACAGGCTCATCAACAGCAACCAGTATTAGTGTTAACGCCACTATATACACTGCCGACATTGACGATGAATACGAACTCACACTCGAGCAAAACGGTACACAAGCAAAGCTTGTTGCACAAAACAAAAGTAATACTGGAATTACCTTTTACAGCGGTCAATCACCAAGTATTGATTTAGTGGTCACTGTACCTAACAAGCTAAATTTAGATATTAACGACGGCTCAGGCGATATTGTTATTAACGCGATGCAAAGCAATATTGATGTAAAAGATGGCTCTGGCAGTATTGATATTAATAGTGCTAAAAACTTAAATATTGACGATGGCTCGGGCAGTATTTACGTAAAAAATGTAGTCGGTGATTTAGCATTAAATGATGGTTCAGGTAGCATTGATATTGATAATGTCAGTGGTAATGTCGCAATTGAAGATGGCTCTGGTGAAATGCAAGTCACTAATGTAACAGGCGCATTAAACGTTGAAGATGGCTCGGGCGGCATAACTATCAAGCATATTAATGGCGCAGTTACCGTAGACGATAACTCTGGAGATATGCTGATTGAACATATTGACTCAAGCGTAACTATTGAAGATGGCTCTGGCGATATTCGCGTTAATCACGCTAAAGGGCTAACTATTACAGAAGCAGGCTCTGGCGATGTTAGCATCGATAATATCTCTGGTTCAGTAAAGCTAGACTAATAATCTAATTTTGCTTTCGAATTATATAAAACGGTCAATTAATTGACCGTTTTTGGTTTTGTATAATCAATAGTGTGGTCACAGCTGCCATCGTTTTCACAATCATTTATTCCATCGCCATCGCTATCCCAGCTTGGGTGCATAGTTTTTACAGGCACGGCTACATCTGCATGTTTAATAATGGTTAACTTATAATCGCTTGTTTCACCACGTCTCGCTGCATTACGCATTAAATAAACTCGCACAACATAATCTCCATCTGTGCTGAGTTGATATTTAGCTTCATGCCCTTCTATTGAGCCAATAAATACGGCTTCATTACTGTCTAAGGGCAAAATATTAAAGTAGTTACTTAAATTTGAAGGAGTCAGGGTCACATTCAGAATTTCACCTGCTTTTGCACTAACTAAATAGTCATTAAATTCATCACCAGTAATTTGCTGTTCAAGCTCAGCTCGCTGTGGTTCAAACTCAACCTTGTACTGTTGAGCTTGCACCGTTTGTGTCAATACCGCAGCAAACACAGTGGTCAGCATAATTTTTAAAAGCAGCTTAATACTCATTTTAGTTCCTATAAAAAACATATTATTAAATTTAATGGTACACAATAAAGTAATACCAATTCGCTTAATTAAGTGAGCTATTTTGAGGGAGGGCAATCGTGTCGATAGCAAGGTAAAACTTTGTTATTTTGTTATTTAGTTGTTCTAAAAGAGAAGTTTTTAACGCAACTAACATCTGGTTTATCCCTTCAAAATGATTAAATAGTATTGCGGATTAGTATGCGTTAATAATGTTTCTTTCACAATTAACTCAAACTTAATTTATAGTAGTATCAAAATATAAATAACTCCTAACCTCAAGAGAGCACCCCATGCTAGAAATTGCTTTAATTTACTTAGCCGCCGCTATCGTTGCAGTTCCCATAGCAAAACGACTTGGGCTTGGCTCTGTGCTGGGTTATTTAATTGCCGGCATTTTGATAGGCCCTTATGCATTAGGAGTCGTAGGTGACCAAACTGATGTAATGCACTTTGCTGAATTTGGCGTTGTGATGATGTTATTTTTAGTTGGCCTTGAACTGCAACCTTCGCGTTTGTGGACTCTGCGCCACTCAATTTTAGGGCTTGGCGGATTGCAGGTAGTATTAAGTGCAGCGGCTATTTTTGCCTTTTGTTATTGGTTTTTTGCCATGCATTGGCAAACAGCACTGGCTATAGGCTTAATGCTCGCACTGTCTTCAACTGCTATTGTGCTGCAAAGCTTAGAAGAAAAAGGCTGGTTAAAACAAGAAGCTGGGCAAAATGCATTTTCGGTTTTATTATTTCAAGATATCGCCATTATACCTATTTTAGCGCTACTCCCCTTACTGGCTTTTGCACCACAAGGTAACTCAAAAGACGTTAACGACTCCATCATTGCTAGCTGGCCTATTTGGCAACAAGTAGGGGTTTCTGTTGCGGTTATTGCCGCTATTATTGCTGGCGGTAAATATGTATCGGCACCACTGTTTAGATACATCGCGCAAACCCACATGCGTGAAATATTCACAATTTTTGCATTGTTTTTAGTGGTGGCTATTTCGCTAGTGATGCAAAGTATTGGCTTATCACCCGCACTCGGTACTTTTTTAGCCGGTGTTGTATTGGCCGAAAGTGAATTTAGACACGAGCTAGAAGCCGATATAGAGCCCTTTAAAGGCTTATTACTGGGGTTATTTTTTATCACGGTTGGCGCATCAATTAATTTTGAATTGCTGTTTAACCAGTTCAGTATCGTGATTGCCTTAGTGGTGTTATTAATTGTCATTAAAGCCTGCATTTTATTTGCCCTTGCTGTCACATTTAATATCAGCTCAAAGCAAAAACTCTTGTTTACTCTAGCACTCGCACAAGGTGGAGAATTTGCGTTTGTACTTTTAAGCGTGACCACCACATTAAGTATTTTAACTCCAGAGCAAACCAGCCTAGTGACCTTAGTGGTTGCGGTATCTATGCTAGTAGCCCCTTTACTCCTGATGTTTTATGAACAACTACAAAAACGAAGTAGTAGCACTAAGCCCGAGTTTGATAAACCAGAACAAATAAGCACAGCAAAACATGTGATCATTGCCGGATATGGCCGTTTTGGGCAAATAATGGGACGTTTATTACATGCGCAAGGCTACGAAATTACCGTACTTGATCACAGCCCAAGCCAAATAGAACTGCTGCGCCGCTTTGGTAATACCGTATTTTATGGTGATGCAGCACGCCAAGAACTGCTTGAAGCAGCAGGCGCGCACACAGCACAAATGCTGGTTGTTGCAATTGATAACCCTGATAAAACCATTGAGATTATTAAGCTGGCGCATAAAAACTATCCACAATTAAAAATAGTAGCGCGTGCCATAGATCGCCGCCATGCATACCAATTACTTAATTTAAAAGTAGATGCATTTAACCGCGAAACCGTCGACTCAGCCATAAACTTAGCCATAGAATCGTTGCAATTGCTTGGTAATAGCAAAGAAGATGCTGAACGTGCTGGTAAATTATTTAGAGATCACGACCGTGCAGCGGTACTGCAACTTGCCGAACTATGGGGTGATGATGCCAGTTATGGTGTGGCTGTGCGTCAGCGTATGGAGGATTTAAAGCAAGTATTACAACAAGATAAACAAGCACGGCAAAACTTAAATACCTGTGACGCCAACGACTATAAAAATGGCTTAACCGAGAGCACGGTTAAGCCAAAAAATGCTAGTGATGATGCCCACCTTGAATAGCTTCGCCTTGCTGGTTATAAAAACCGGTAGCGCCGTGCTCTATAAAACCTAGGTTAATCATTTTAGCTAAAAATGGATCGCTTTCGTTATCGCCAATATCCGCGTAATCGGTGGTTTGAAAGTTATCCCATTTTGCAAACTGAGCCTTAATTGCAGGTGTATCACTGTTTACATCATTTAAGCTAAGCAAGGTTTGAGTATCACTTTTTTTATTGGTCACACTAAAAGTTTTAACTAATTTTGCTTGCGGGAGAAAAGCCAGCTTAAATTGGTTATCGCCCTCATTAAGCACATAATTTTTTACCTCATTACAACCCTCACCTTGTGAACTTGCTAGGGTCATTTTTGCAATTAAATGGTTATCCACCAGCTGACTTTTAGCACTCCAATTTTGCACTCCACGTACCTCCGATGGTTGGTACTCAATACCGCGTTGTTCGGCATTAAAGTAACGAATAGGACGAAGCTGGTTATTACTTAGCTGCTGCCAAAGCTCGGTTAGTGTTTCACTTTGATGCGCCACCTGCTGATTGTTTCGCCAAAGAGTAAGTGACTGGGTACTGTGCTGCGATTTGTGCTGATTGGTAATTTTATAGTCGGCTTTTAGTTGCGCAGCATCAATGTCGCACTGCTGGGCGAGCGCACTCGCGCTGGCCAGTGCTGAGAATATAAATAATAGCTTTTTCATTGGGGTAATCTCTTAGTTAAACATTACTTTATGACTCTAAAATAACGCTTAATAATGGCATTTGTATGACACAAAAAAGCCCGCACAGTGTGCGGGCTGTTTGTTTTGCTAGTTAATTTATTGCGCTACTTTTTCATCCGCCGCTTTTACAAAATCTGCGGCAAAGTCCATTACATGGAATAAAAAGCTTTGCTCATTAGTTCCAGTCACTAAGTGGGCACCAGGTCCGGTTGCATACACACCCACATCTTCACCCGCATGGGTTTCTGATGATAGTGGCACAAGTGCTTCTTGGTGAAAGCCCGGCGTTGTAGTATCAACATTGCTTAAATCAACGCGCCCTGTAACGGGTGCAAAGTTATATCCTTCATCTGCATCGGTTTCATTGCCTAAGTCTCTAAAGCCACCACCATTAGTGTAACCAACCGTAGTATAAGGCATATCATCGGCAGCTAAACTTGGCTCTGTTTGGCCTACACCAACCACTTTACCCAATATTGGGTTGCCACGCTTAGGGTAACCCGCAATAGTAAACACATGGCTGTGATCGGCCGTGACCACGATTAGTGTTTCTTCTGGGTTAGTATTTTCCATCGCCACTTTTACTGCATTCGCTAACTCAATAGTGTCGTTTAATGCATTGTAAGCGTTACCCGCATGGTGGGCGTGATCAATACGGCCCGACTCAACTGTTAAGAAAAAGCCTTTATCATTGTTATCTAAAACATTAATAGCTTTTTCGGTCATTTGCGATAGCGAAGGCTCACCAGCGATATCGTTATCGCGATCAGCTTCGTATTGCATGTGCGATTCGTTAAATAAACCAAATACCTTTGTGGCATCATCGCTAATGGCATCAAACCCAGTTTGATCCATTACGTAAGTACCAGTCGGGTAAGTTGTTTGCCATTCTGTCACTAAATTACGCGCATCAGTACGGTCGCCTTCAACAGCACTCACCGCATCTGCAGAATTAAAGGCTGCATCTTTAGGTAAAAAATGACGACGCCCGCCACCCATAACCACTTCGATTCCGTCTACATCAACACCACTAAAACGGGCTTCTAAGTTCTTTTCAAAATTAACCAGCTGTGAAGCAATATCTTCACAATTGGCTGACTCTGAAGCTGGCATATCTGAAATATCTTCCCAGTTACGATCAGCCGACTTAGCATAAGTTGCCGCAGGCGTTGCATGGGTAATACGTGCCGTAGAAACAATACCGGTAGATTTACCGGCAATTTCCGCAAGCTCTAACGAAGTAACAAGCTCATGCCCTTTGCCTGATGCACAATTACCACGCTCAACCGCTTCATCAATACCAATTACACCCACATCGGTTTTTACACCAGAGGCCATTGCTGTCATCGTACCGGCAGAATCAGGTGTTTGTGCATCTACGTTATAAGTTTTTACAAACCCAGAATACGGCATAGTTTCAAAGCTTAATTGGTGATCTTCACCCATTTCACCCTGCAATTGCCCCGCTAAAATACGCGCTGCCGTTATAGTAGAAATACCCATACCATCACCAACAAATAAGATCACGTTTTTCGCTTTACCTGACTCTGTTACTACCTTACTTGCTGCATCTTGCGCACTAGCCAGTTTAGTTTGTGCGTCGCTAAACCAAGCATTGTTACTTAATGAAGCGAGCTGTTCACTCGTTAATGAGGTAGCTGGGTCGTTACATACTAAGTTAGTGTGCGTTACTTCGCTGCTCTCTAATTGCCCATTAGTATTGGTATCAACACCGCTTTGCGTTTCTACGCCGCCATTAACACATTGTGCTGAGCCTACTGCGATTTGGTTATCTACCGCTAAAATATTATTACTGTTTTTGTCGTCATCACTCGAACACCCAGTTAATGCGACCATTACTGCTAAAGAAAGTACTGTTAATTTATTCATGTGAGCCGCCATTATTGCTGAGTTAGTTCAAGAGCTTGATTAATTAAATGAAATACAACGTTTTGTTCTATAACACCTTGAGCAAGGTGAGCACCTGGGCCCATTGCATGCAATGAAATATCTTCACCTGCATGCGTTTCAGAGCCAAGTGGAACAGTAGCCTCTTGGTGAAAACCTGGCGTATTTGTATCAACACCATTTAGCTCAACACGTCCTGCAACCGCAGCTGTTTCATAGCTTGCATCTGCATCCGTTTCATCAACTAAGTTTCTAAAACCGAGGCCATTTGCATAACCTACTGTGGTGTATGGCATGTTATCAGCAGCTAGCGTTGGTGTAGTTTGGCCAACACCAACCACTTTACCTAAAATTGGGTTACCACGTTTCGGGTAACCTGCAATAGTAAACACATGGCTGTGATCGGCTGTAACTAAAATAAGCGTTTCTTCAGGGTCGGTGTTATCAACGGCAGCTTGAACGGCTTTTGCAAATTCAATAGTGTCGTTAAGTGCGTTAAAAGCATTACCCGCATGGTGAGCATGGTCAATACGGCCCGACTCTACGGTTAAGAAAAAGCCTTTTTCGTTTTTACCCAGTACATCAATCGCTTTAGTTGTCATATCGGTAAGCGACGGCTCACCAGCTATATCGTTGGCACGGTCAGCTTCGTATTGCATGTGCGATTCGTTAAATAAGCCAAAGACTTGGGTTGCATCATCGGCAATAGCATCAAATCCGGCTTGGTCCATCACATAAGTGCCATTTGGATATTGTGTTTGCCATTCAGTAACAAGGTTGCGCTCATCAGTACGATCGCCTTCTACGGCGCTCATTGCATCATTTGAATTTGCCGATGCATCTTTAGGTAAAAAGTGACGACGGCCGCCACCCATTACAAAGTCTAAGCCATCAACATCGGTACCTATAAAACGCGCTTCTAGGTTTTTTTCAAAGTTAACTAGCTGTGAGGCAATATCTTCACAGCCTGCATTAACTGCTGCCTCAGGCATGTCTGAGATATCTTCCCAGTTGCGATCAGCCGATTTAGCATACGTTGCACCCGGTGTTGCGTGAGTGATACGTGCAGTTGAAACAACACCGGTAGCTAAGCCTTTAATTTCAGCCAGCTCCGTGGCTGTTAATAACTCATTACCGATAGCCGTTGCACAGTTACCTCGTTCAACCTTTTCATCAACCCCAATAACACCCACATCGGTTTTTACACCTGAGATCATGGCCGTCATGGTGCCTGCAGAGTCTGGCGTTTGTGCATCCACATTATAGGTTTTAACTTGCGCAGAGTAAGGGAACTGCTCAAAGCTTAAATAGCCTTCTTCGCCAAGCTGATTATTGCGTTGACCTTGTAAAATACGCGCTGCCGTTAAGGTAGAAATACCCATGCCATCGCCAACAAATAAAATTACATTTTTAGCTTTGGTGCTTTTAACCGCTTGTGCTTGCGTTGTTTTAGTTGTTAGTTTTGTTTGTGCGGCACTGTACCAGCTGCTGTCTTTTTGACTTTGCGGTAGAACATTGGCATGACTAACGGCACTAAACGCACAGGTGAGTGCGATTGCCGCAGCGACTTTTTTAATTTTCATCCGTAATTCCCATTATGTAGTGGTTATTTTTAAAAACTGTGAGCTCAAAAACATCAACCGCTGCACTATAGGAAATAGATGTTACTAATAAAGGTAATTTTAATGACAAGAAGGTGACAGCCAAATTTTATATCAATAACACCTACTTTGTATTTCCATCGACTGCTTAACCCTTCTCATAATATATGTAACAGCCCTATAAAAGCACGTCACAATATATTAGTTTATTGATCTCTTGCTTGAGCCTAAGCTTGCTATTGCCTACAATAGCGCATAATTAATTCAACGCAGATCACTATTATGACTGATACAAACAAACCAGAATTACCTAATCAACTGTCTATTAACCCACGTAGCAAATTTTATGTAGAAGAAGTATTTGAGCATGAAATCGGTATTACACTTAACGGTAAAGAGCGTTTTGACGTTGAAGAATACTGCATCAGCGAAGGTTGGATAAAAGTAGCGGCACCTAAAGCGCTAGACCGTCGCGGCCAGCCATTACTTATGAAAGTAAAAGGTACTGTAGAAGCGTTTTACAAGTAATAGCTTACTTGTAAAAAGAAAAGCGACACCTTACTAGGTAGTCGCTTTTTTTGTGCCTTTTAAAAACAGCTTTAACATGTTGAACTTTTTTCATACTCAACCTGATGAAGTTTCATTATGAATTTTCAAAAAGTATGTTTGAATAGCTTTAATTATTTAGACGTATAGAAGTCCATTATGAGCAAGTTAATAATATTAGATGGCGGCATGGGTCGTGAACTCAAACGCATGGGCGCGCCGTTTTCACAGCCACTGTGGAGTGCGCAAGCTTTAATAGAAGCACCGCAATGTGTAACCCAAGCACACCAAGGTTTTATAGATGCTGGCGCTGAAATAATTACTGTTAACAGCTATGCATGTGTACCCTTTCACTTGGGTGAAACGCTTTACCAAGCAAAAGGTGCTATGCTTGCTGAGCAAGCAGCGGTTATTGCAAAAAAGGTGACTCAAAACGCAAAGCAAACGGTACTCGTTGCCGGCTCACTGCCTCCTGCCTTTGGCTCGTATCGTGCTGATTTTTTCCAAAGTGATCGCGCATTTACTATTTTAGATACCCTGTATAAAGCACAAGACGAATATGTAGATATCTGGATTGGTGAAACCATATCAAACATTGAAGAAGCGCGGGTAATGGCAAGCGTACTGAAGAATTCAAACAAACCATGTTATTACGCATTTACCCTAAGTGATGAAGTAAGCGAACAAGCGACATTGCGCTCTGGTGAATTAGTATCAGACGCTATCCTAGCACTACTCGAATATAAAATAGCGGGCATATTCTTTAACTGCTCTATTCCCGAGGTTATTGAACAAGCGCTGCGCGACACTAATCGCGTGCTAAAACAGCAAAATAAACATGTTGATTTAGGGGCATTTGCGAATGGTTTTACACCAATCGCCAGTGATTATAAAGCAAATGAAGGCTCGCAAGGTTACCGCGATTTATCACCTGCTGAGTATGTAGCATTTGCTAAACAATGGCATAGCCTAGGCGCAACAATTATTGGCGGCTGCTGTGGTATTGGCCCCGAATTTATAGCAGCGCTGGCAAAGTGGAAAAGCGACATAAAAACGATTTAATATCAATTATTTAACTATAAAAGCATCGAAAATCCATTGCGAGCTTATTGACCGCTTCCCAATACCCAATCAAGCCCTTGTATTGCTGTGGTTGGGAATGCGGTTGCATGCTGTGCCCCTTCAATAACAACACTTTTTAATTTTATATTATCGCTATTGAGCGCATTAATTTTTTTCACAAGTTGCGCTGCGCCTTCAACCATATTTTGCCCTTCACCAAAGGCTGGAGTTTCCTTTGCCCCAACAGATACATAAACCTTTATTGGCATTTGGGGCTTATTCGCTTTTAACGCTAGCAGTGCATTATTATCAAACCAAACCGACGGACTGCCAATAATATAATTGCTAAATAGCTCAGGCATCGTAAATAAAACAGCGGCGCCAAATAAACCGCCTAACGAGTTACCTATATACGTTCTTTGCGTGTTACTTGCTCGGTAACTTTTTTCGATAAACGGCAGCACAGTCTTTTTTAAAAACAGTGCATGATTTTTAGCGTTACCGGTTTGTTTTTTCCAGCTCAGGGATTGAGTGGGTGTATAATCCCTAACTCGACTACTAGCTCCTCTTGAGCCTTTTTCATAGCTGATCGCCACAATAATAGCCTGTTGCATTTTGCCGCTATTCATTGGAAACCGTGTGGCACCGGCAACGATAGGAAATGCATACGGCGCATCGGTTAAATAAATAACAGGATACGTTTTATTAGGCTCCTTTGCATATGACTTAGGTAGCTGGATAAAAATAGGATACACCCGCTTGGTAGCAGGGTCGGTGAGCTCAATAACACTACTTCTAGGGATCTCGTAGGGGGTATTTGCGCTTAATTTAAAACAGATGAAAACACAAAGTAACAGCAAAAGCCTTAAAGCAGTATTCACTAAATTAGTTTACCTAAAAAACGATATTTATAATTACAATGCCACATAGTCGCTATTTTTAACACTGGCAGTGTTAAACAAGTTGATCTGATTTATCACCTGAACAGGGGCAATTTTCGTTATTCTTTTTAAAACACTGTTGGTAATTAAACCAATGGGCTAGTGCGATAAAAGCGGAGCCAATTAAAGTGAGCGCTTTTTCGGCCTCTTCTTGACCTAGCAATACTGCAATTATCAAAAAAGCTAGACCAACAACTCCACACGCCATATAACGTGTACGTTTGTGCTTTTTACAGCCTAAGCTCAAAGCTAATAAGCTTGTTGGTAATACTACAGCAAGAACCCATAAGTGAAACTGTTCAGCATTTATTTGTAGTACAGCAAGGCTTGGCAACAGCGCTAAAATAACCGGTGTTGCAAAACAATGTACCGTGCACATTAACGAAAGTCCAATGGCAAACTTATCTGCTGTCGTTTGAGTCAGCTTCATTATTTATCCTTCTTTTTAATTGTGTTAGCGGTACTTTGCTGGCACCCAAAACAAACACCTGAGATTTCTAATTGCGAAGTTGCTGGCGTAAACCCTTTCATTTTCAGTTCCCTAAACAAAGATTTAACCGAATTGTTAAGGTCATTCACCTCACTTGCTTTATTACAAGAGCTACAAATTAAAAACATCGATAGTTGATGCTCTCTATCATTATTAACGTGACTGCACGGTATAAACTTATTTTCTAACTTTAATCTATGTACCAGACCTACCGACTCTAAAAAACCTAATATCCGATAAACGGACATTGCCAAAATCGGTGTATTTATTTGCTTATTAAATTGATCTGTTAACTCATAAGCAGACAAAGGTTTATTTGCTTTCAATAGAATTTCAAATACCTGCTGACGTTTTGGCGTTAATTTTTTTTCAAAGGCTTCACATCTTTTTATCGCAAAACCCATCATCTCTTTAAATTGCTGCTTATTCATATTACCCACTCTAATGTAGTGGGCTGATGTTTTAACTTTGCCATCCTTGTTGCTCAATGCCTCCGCTGTGGTTTTACCTAAAAATTTATTAACTAGAGCTAAATAAATGTAACAACTAACTTTTGCTGTACAGCAAACAGATCCCCCACGAACAACACCTAAACAATGACAAAATACTTAACACACTGAATTTAAATAATATTTAATTTAAATTATGTAGATGAAGTAGCCAAATTATATAACCTGAGTGATTTTTAGTTAATTAACTATTGATACAATATAACATTTCAAGCACAATTGATACAATATAACATTCGCAAAGGAATTCAAATGACACGAAAATCTCAATTAGCTTTGTTTATAGCAGCCCTACTACCAACAAATGCACTTGCAAATACCATCGAAGGTGTTGTTCTAAACAACCAAGGTAAAGTGGTGACTAATGCAACTGTAGAAGTTGAAGGCTCAGATATAACAGCAGTAACAGATGCAAGCGGTAAGTTCGTAATAACTGATTTAAAAAGTGGTTTAAAAGAACTTCATATTACCGCCCCTGGTTATGCCCATCTGCATCGAGATATCACATTTAGTGATGATAAAAGCCAGTCAATTACCTTTAACTTAGAACGTTCACCCATTGAAGTAATTGATATTGAAGCGACGCCTATTCACATGTCGGCAATGGAATCCTCGTCTCCCGTTAGCGTGTTATCTGGCGAACAATTAAGACGGCAGCAAGCTGCAACCCTTGGCGATAGCCTTGAAAAACTCCCGGGGGTTACTACTAACTTTCATGCAAAAGTAGCCAGTACACCTATTATTCGTGGCTTAAGCGGGCCGCGTGTTCTAATTACTCAAAATGGTCTTGATGTCAGTGATGTTTCGCGCGTTGGCCCTGATCACTCAGTCGCATCAGAGGCATCAACCGCAAAACAAATCGAAGTATTACGTGGCCCTGCCACATTATTTTATGGCAGCGGCGCCATTGGTGGTGTGGTTAATGTAGTTGATAATCGGGTGCCTACCGACAGCACAACTCGCGGCGAATGGAACCTTGAGCACAACTCTGTTGATAATCAAAAAATCGCCTCATTTAATGCCACTACTGGCACTGATTCTTTTGCATTTTATGCTGATGCCTTTTGGCGTGAAGCTGATGACTATGAAATACCCGTGGCCGCTGAATTAGCCCACGATGACCATGACCATGACCATGACCATGACCATGAAGAGCATAGTGGCGATTACACCGTTGCAAACAGCAATGAGGAGTCTGACGGCTTTACCTTAGGTACTAGCTACCTCTTTGATCAAGGTTTTGTTGGTATAGCTGTTGAGCAATTTAATCGTCAATACGGTATTCCAGGCCACACCCATGGTGGCGAAGAAGAACACAGCGCTGAAGAAAGCGTATATGCCGACTTAGAGCAAACTAAAGTGCAGTTGCTAGGTGAATATAACCTTGATAACAAATGGCTTAATAGAGTAAATCTGCGCGCAGGTTTTACAGATTACGAACATGCTGAAATTGAACATGGTGCAGTGGGCACCACTTTTGAAAATGAAACCAATGAGTTACGCGTAGACTTAATGCATAACCCGTTTGCGCAGTGGAATGGTGGTTTGAGCTTTCATTACAAACACAGTGATGTTGAAGCGCAAGGCTCAGAAGCATTCACACCACCGTCACAAACACAAAGCTTTGCTATAGCACTAATGGAAGAAAGACACTTTGGTGACTTTTTAGTGCAACTAGGTGGCCGAGTTGAACGGGTAACCATCGATGCTGATAACGTGTTACTACCTAACATAGATGCACACGCACACGATGACACCGGTGTTCATGACGATCATGCTCATGAAGAACATGCCGGCAATACTCGCGTATTTGACGTAGAGCAAGAATTCACTCCTGTCAGTTTATCAACGGGTGTTGTGTGGGATTTTGCACCTAGCTACAACTTAGGCTTGTCGGTATCTCGTTCTGAGCGTGCTCCTTCGGTGTCGGAGCTATTATCATTCGGCCCTCACATTGGAACTGGTACTTATGAAGTAGGCGCACTATTTGATATTCATGAAGACGGCCATTTTGGTTTATCTGAGCAAGCGCTTGACCTAGAAACAGCAAACAATATTGATTTAACGTTTCGTAAAACCCAAGGTGATATTGGTTTCATTCTTAATGCTTTCTACAACCAAGTCGACAATTATTATTACCAAATCGACACAGGCCTATACGCCGAAAGCGGCCACGACCATGGTGATGAGCATAATCATGACCACGGTGACGAGCATGATCACTCATCTGAACTCCCAGTTTATTTATTTAAAACAGATGACGTAATTTTGCATGGCTTTGAAGCCCAATTTGCATGGCAGTTAACCAATGAATTTAAAGTAGATTTATTCTCAGATTACGTTCGTGCACGCCTTAAAGACGGTGGCGATTTACCACGCACACCACCGCTACGTTTTGGTACTGAGTTTAGCTACCAAACAAATAAGCTGAGTGCGCACCTCCACGTAACTCGCTATCAAGAGCAAGACCGCACAGCACCAGAAGAAACAACCACAAACGGCTACACCATGCTTGATGCCAGCGTTTCATATGACTTATCAGTGCTAAATCAAGATATGTCCGTGTATCTACGAGGCACTAACTTAACAGACACAGAAGCGCGCGTGCATAGCTCATTTTTAAAGAATATAGCGCCACGTCCAGGTCGTAGCTTTGCACTAGGTATTCGCGGTTACTTTTAAGCGCTAAAAAATTATAAATAAAGGAAATTAACATGACTAAACTATTCAAATTAAAATTAATTGCACTGGCAATAAGCAGCACATTAATCACCGCTTGTGGTGATGCAGAAACAAACATTGTTGAAAAAAACCCAATAGAAGTACCTGATGACGGCCACGATCATGGCGATGGTGGCGACCACGGTGATGAATACACTATTGATTCATTAGGTAGGCTTGCGATACTTGCTGGCGATAGCAACGAAGCGAACTTTTTCGACTTAGACGACAATGAGCTTCTTGATACATTCACTCTTACTAATGATTCAAACACGCTATCGTCGTCGCCTGACTTTCGTTATGCCGTGATTGCTAGCCGCGCTCAAGATTACCTCGGCTTTATAGACGGTGGCTTATGGCGTGAAGATCACGGCGCACACCTGCATGATTACGAACAAAGCCCTGAGTTTAGCAGTTATGAGCTAACTAGCGGCAGTCGCCCTACTCACTTGGTAAAGCACGATGGTAAATTAGCGGTATTTTATGATGGTGATGCAGCATCAGGCACAACTGCGTCTGTTGAAGTATTAACAGATAACGACATAACAAACGCAACAGCGACCTTACCTGGTATTAATTACGACATTAATATGCATGGTGTAGCAGAGCCGCGTGGTGAGCACTTATTAGCGACCATTCGCCGCGATGATGCACAGAGTACATCAAACGCTAAAATTTTGCCGGATCAGGTAGGTGTTTATCACTTTCATGATGGCGAATACGAACTTGAACAAACGTTAGAGTTAACATGCCCTGATTTGCACGGAGCAGCACAAAACCATGATTACGTAGCGTTCGGCTGTAGTGACGGTGTGCTATTAGCCCACCAGCATGATGACGAATACCACGCTGAAAAAGTAATAAATATTGATGCCGTCGGCGACTTACGCATTGGTAGTATATACGGCCATGAGGGCAGCGAAACCTTTATTGGTGTTGCATCTGGTCACGGCGACGGCCCTGCTGTGATTGTGAGTATAAATCCTGCGAAAGCTGAAATGGAAGAATTTGAATGGCAACTAGCTGATGGCGCAAGCGCTGTTTCTTACTCTTTCTCAGCGAATGGCGAGCACTTTTTAGTTTTAGACAGCCTAGGCTTTTTAAATGTGCTTGAGGCGCATGCGCACGACGATCACATACACTGGGAGCTAGCAGGTCAAGTTGATATTACACAAGAAGATGTAATAACAATGCCTGAAGGCATGAAGTTTAGTATGACAGTAGCGCAAAATGGTCAGTTTGCTTACGTAGCCGACCCAATAGCCCAACACGTTGTGCAAGTACACCTAGAAGACTTAGAAATTGAAGGTGAACTAGAACTTACATTCCCACCAGCCGCGATCACTTGGTTAGGTATTGCACAAGAGGAAGAGCACGCACACGAACATTAATTTTATATCTGTATTTACTTAAAGGTTGGCGCTTTTTGCCAACCTTTTTTATTCACATTTTGTAACAGACCTTTTATCGTAAGTGCATCGCTATTTTTCACCTTATTGTTATGATGGGATAGCTATTAATATAGGATGTAATTCCATGAAAAAACTAACAACATTGGCTCTTGCCTTGGCTGCAGCAATCGCGCCGGGTGTATCGGCCTATGAGACTAAAGACACTCGTTTACTCCGCTTTCCAGATATCCATAACCAAACCGTTACCTTTGTTTATAGTGGCGATATTTATATTGCGAATACGCAAACAGGCGAAAGCAAACGCTTAACCGACCATATTGGCTTTGAAACATTTCCTAAGTTTTCCCCTGACGGTAAGCGCATTGCATTTTCAGCCGAGTATAACGGTAGCCGACAAATTTATGTGATCAACAGTGACGGTTCAAACCTAAAGCAACTTACTTATTATAATGACGTTGGCCCAATGCCACCGCGTGGAGGTTTTGATTACCGCGTTTTAGATTGGACCGCCGATGGTAAAAATGTGGTATTTAGAGCTAACCGCACACCATGGGGAAAACGTATGGGCCGCCCTTACATGGTTCCTGCAAATGGCGGACTTGAACAGCCATTAGCGATTCCAGAAACTGGTGGCGGCATGCTATCCCCAGATGGCAGCAAATATGTTTACACGCCAATTGATCGAGAGTTTCGTACGTGGAAACGTACTCGTGGTGGTCGTGCGCAAGATGTATGGATTTATGATTTAGAAAAAAACACCTCAGAACAACTAACTACAAACCGTGCAACCGACCAGCAACCAACTTGGGTTGGTGACGATATTTACTTTGTGTCTGACCGTGATTACACGCTAAACCTTTACCAGTACCACAAAGGCAGCGAACCAAAAAAACTTACCAACTATAAAAACTTTGACGTACTTTGGCCTTCAGCTGGCCCAAATGCGATTGTTTATGAAAACGGCGGTTATTTATATCGCTTTGACGCAAAAACACAAAAAAGCGCTAAGCTAAGCATTAACATTGCAGGCGTGCGCCAATACGCAATGCCGTATAGCAAAAATGTTAGCGATTTTATTGATTCTATGTCGCTCTCTCACGATGGTAAACGTGCTGTATTTACTGCCCGTGGTGAGCTGTTTAGCGTACCAATCAAACAAGGGCCTACACGCAACTTATCTTACACAGAGAAAAGCCGCGAAATAGATGCAAGCTGGTCACCAAATGGGCGCTACATAGCCTACATGAGCGATGAAAGCGGCGAGTACGAAATTTACTTAAAAGATCGCAGTAAAAATAATGCTATTAAGCAACTCACTAGCAATGGCACTATTTGGCGCTTTACGCCCATTTGGTCACCAGATAGCTCTAAGTTGTTGTTTTCAGATAAAAACAACACACTTTGGTGGTTAGATGCAAAATCGGGCAAGCAACACAAAATTGATACCGGTATTTATGACGAAGACGGCATTACTCAGTATACGTGGTCGCCTAATAGCCAAGACATTGTGTATGTTAAAAATAACGAAAACCGTTATGCCTCACTGTGGCACTACAACCTTAAAAAAGAAAAGGTGACGCGCCTAACAGACGAAATGAGTAACGAGCAAAACCCAACCTTTTCGCCAGATGGCCAATACCTTTACTTTAGCTCTGAGCGCGACTTTAACCTTGCGTTTAGCAGTTACGAGTTTGACTACATGTTTAACCGCGCCACCCGTATTTATGCGGCCGCAGTAAACGACAGTGTTAAACCGCTTATTGCCTTACAAAGTGATGAAACCACGATTGTAAAAGACGATGACGACGAAAAAGAAGACGACAAAAAAGTTAAAAATGCACTGCAAAGCAATGACTTTATGCAACGTGTTACCGCACTTAATGCCCCAGCGGGCGATTACCGTGGCTTAACCGCAGTAAAAGACGGCGTACTGACTCTTGCTAATGGCGCATTACAACTTATAGGTACCGAGCACGACAGTGAGCTAGAAACAGTCGCTAAAGGTGTTAGCAATTACACTATATCGAGCAACAGCGAACACCTACTTGTACACACAAGTGGCGGTTACAGCTTAATAGAGCCTAAACCAAAGCAAGACCTAGACGCCAACAAGCTAGATTTAAGCAAAATGACGCTTAAAATCAACCCGCAAGCTGAGTGGCAACAAATGTACGTAGAAGGCTGGCGCACACTGCGTGACTGGTTCTACGACGAAAATCACCACGGTCAAGATTGGAATGCTATTTTAGCTAAATACCAACCTATGGCTGATGCTATTAGCCACCGTAGCGACCTTGATTACGTACTTAGCGAAATTGCCGGCGAAATTAACTCAGGTCATATTTACGTGCAATCGGGCGATATGCCAAAAGCCGAACGTAAAAATCACGGTTTATTAGGCGCTAAGCTTGCAAGCGACCCATCTGGTTACGTAAAAATAGAGCAAATCTTTAAAGGTGAAAACTGGCATGACGATTTCCGCTCACCGCTGGGGACTACTGGTGTAAAAGCACATAACGGCGATTACATTATTGCGGTAAATGGCCGCTCGGTTAAAGACGTTGCTAACTTTTACGAACTCCTTGAAAACACCCAAGGCGAGCAAGTAGAGCTAGTGCTAAACAGCAAACCGCGTAGCAAAGGTGCGTGGCAAGTAACAGTAAAACCGGTAGCCAGTGAGCAAGGTCTACGTTATTTAGATTGGGTTAACTCGCGTGCAGCCTACGTTAATAAGCTATCAAATGGGCGTATTGGCTATGTGCACCTGCCAAATACAGCCTATGAGGGTAACCGCGCCATGTTTAAAAACTACATGCCGCAAACAACCAAAGATGCCATGATTATTGATGACCGTTACAATGGCGGTGGTTTTATTCCTGAGCATATGATCACTTGGCTTGCGCGTAAACCGCTTAACTATTGGAAACGCCGTGGTGTAGAGCCAACTAAAACACCGCAGTTTGCGCACAATGGTCCTAAAGCCATGCTAATAAATGGCTATTCAAGTTCTGGTGGTGACGCAATCCCTTACTACTTCCGCCAGGCTGGTCTAGGTAAGCTAATTGGTACCCGTACATGGGGTGGCTTAATTGGTATTTCTGGTAACCCAAGCCTTGTAGACGGCGGACAAGTAATTGCTGCTACATTCCGTATTTTAGACACAAAAGGTAACTGGATCATAGAAAACGAAGGTGTTGCACCAGATATTAAAGTAATTGATCGTCCAGAGCTTATTTATAAAGGCCAAGATCCATCAATAGAGCGTGCTGTACAAGAGTTATTAAAGGAGCTTAAAGAAAATCCTAAACAACCCTTAGTGATACCACCAGCACCTTCTAAGTTTTAATTTGCTGCATAGCTAAACAAGCTAATACCAATAAAAAAACCCTGCAAATTTGCAGGGTTTTTAATGACTTGGATTTAATGACTCATATGTATTAAGGCTTATCTTTTTCTCCAGCCGCTCCATACGTCATCTTCTTGGTTGGATTTTTTCTTCTTTTTCTTACCTGTGCCTTCAGGCTTGGCCATTGGCTTATCGTTTTTTAGCGCCTCAGCCGCATCAAGGTTGGCTTGGTTTACAGCAAAACCTGCTACCTCTTCGCGCTCTAAGCGAAGTTTGTTTTTCTTTTCGATAATTCTAAAGTGATGGAAGTCTTCATAATCAATTAACGATAACGCTAAACCGACTTCACCAGCACGGCCGCTCCGGCCAATACGGTGCATATAATCAGCTGGGCTACGCGGTAAGTTAAAGTTAATAACAACAGGCAGTTTGGCAATATCTAAACCACGGGCTGCTATATCGGTGGCAATAAGTACTTCTATTTCGCCAGCTTTAAATTTTTCAATTACGCGAGTACGCTCGCTTTGGCCTTTATCGCCATGGAATACTTGTGCGTTCACGCCGCGTTTTTCAAGTTTGCTGGCTAAGTGCTCACAATCTTTTTTAGCGTTGACAAAAATAAGTGCTTGGCGCCATTGATGCGCTTTAATTAAGTGCGCTAAAACCGTGGTTTTCTCGCCTTTATTAACCGTAAATACGCGCTGAACTAAAGTGCTTTCGTCTTTGCTTTGTACTTGTATTTCAACAGGGTTGGTTAACAGCTCTTGCGTTAATTGTGTGACTTGCTCTGGGAACGTCGCTGAAAACAACATGGTTTGTTTTTTAGCAGGCATAAGGGCTAATAGCTCAGCAAGCTCTTCAGTAAAGCCAAGGCTTAACATGCGGTCAGCTTCATCAAGCACTAAGGTTGTTACTTTATCGAGCTTAATCGCATTGCTTGAGATTAAATCGAGCAAGCGCCCTGGCGTTGCAACAATGATATCAGCACCACCGCGCAGTGCCTGCATTTGGGTATTAACCGACACACCACCAAACACTGCTACGGTTTTAATCGCACCATTAAAGTTAGCAGAGTATGATTTAACACTATCAGCCACTTGTGTTGCCAGCTCGCGCGTTGGCACTAAAATTAATCCTAAAACAAAGTTGCCTTTGCTCGGCGTTTTATTCGCACCTTGCGCTAAAAATAGCGTTTGTAGCATAGGTAATGCAAAAGTTGCCGTTTTACCTGAGCCGGTATTTGCCCCCGCAATTAAGTCACTCCCCGCCAAGATACTTGGAATTGCTTTTGCCTGAATCGGCGTAGGTTGCGTGTATTCAAGATCAGACAAACGAGCAATTAGCTCTGGAATAAGGCCAAGTTCGTTGAAGGTGCTAGGGCTTGTGGCTGAGGTCATATTTATTACGGGCTTATTGCTAAAAAGTAGCCTGTAATTTTAGCGTATTTAGCAGCTATTAAGTAGAGGTTAGTGATTTAAATAAAATGCATCTTGTTTTTTATTAAACGATGATTCACTGAATATCACTTTGCATTAATACTATTTTTCACATACATCAATCATTACAAATAATAGCTGAACACGCTGTATTATTGATTTCAGCATTTCAAGTGTGTTATTTTTGCGGCCTGATGGATTAATTTTAGATACAAGGAAATGTCATGTCTCAATTTGATTTATGTTTCAATACGAAAAGTCGAGCAAGTTTACCTTTTAACAGTAATGACTTAGAGCAATTAAAGCGATTTAGAGAGGATAACCCTCATATTATAGGTAACTTTATACCTCAAGGAACCCCGTTCATTTTAAGAACTCCACAATCTGGGGATATGAGTGATTTCAGGCGCTCTCGTCCAGACATAGCTTGTGCACTTGATAATACGGTGTCTTGGCCTGAGCATACAAAGAGAAATGTCAGTACTATAGTAAACAACTTCGGTGATGAAGATGCTTTGGCTATTGCCGCGCTATACGATGCGGAAATATCTCCATATGTTGATAAAGTAAGAGGTTTAACGAGTCAACAAGTTCTTGGAAGAAATCTTGATACCTTGACTGCCACTGGCGCAGCACTTACCTCATTAGAGTCAAGCCAAGTGAGATTAAGTACATTTGGAAAAGCGATTCTAAAATACCAAACTAGCTTAATTGAAATTAGAAAAGCATCGCAGAACAAGCAGCCTAAATTAGAATTAATCAAACTAGGTAACAAAGCAAAGCAAGCCCATCTAGAGTTAAACACTGTATTTAAAAGAGAAATGGTTAAATTCAAAGGCAAAGTGAAAGCATCTGCACGGGGTAATATCTGGTCTAATGCGCAGCGAGGCATAGATACAGCAAGAAGCGCAAGAAGTTCAGCTCCCTTGCAATTAACTTCTTTAGCTAACATACAGCACTTACGTAAATTAGAGCAAGGATCCAATATTGCAGGAAAGTTTGTCATTGCGATTGATGCAGGTCTTCGAGCTGATAGCGTTTATGACGATTACAAAGCAGGTAAAGACTGGCAGCGCAGTGCAGTAAGGGAAGCTACAGGTTTTGGTTTAGGGACAGCTGCAGGAGCATATGTTGGCGGTACGACTATAACCGCAGGGGTAGGAATAGCAATTGCAATGGGTCCAGTTGGCTGGGTAATTCTTATAGGTGTAGGCTTGGGGGCTGGTTATGCTGCAGGTAAAGTTGGTGATGCTGTTGGAAAGGGTTTCTCAGGTCTAGTTTATGACCTTAGCTCTAATATAAGCTGGTTTTAAGCTATGTATCTTATGCCTGAAACTTTTTACTGGATAATAACTGGGCCATTTATAATTGCTTTTCTTATTTCAGCTTTGTGCTTCACTCGTATTTCAATGAAACACATAGAGAAGAAAATGCGTGAGGAAGGAATACATGAGCCACTTTGGGATAAAGGACTGGGCATAAGAGTGAGCATGTATGGCAAAGTAATAAGGCGGCAAAAACCCGCAAAGGCGACGGTTGTTAATGACGAAGCAATTTTACGACACGCCAGACCTATCGATTTAATTTTAGCTCGCACAATGCATTACTCTTTCGTAATTATGATGACCCTAGCTGTATATGGTTATTTTGCATATGACTTAGGTGAGCGCGCTTATTAATTTCATGACGAAATTATAGGCAGAAGGTTTTATGCTACAGAAAATCACTTGTACCTTAATATATGCTTACTTCTCTGATATGAATTGGTTTTAAATTATGTATGTGATTCCTGAAAAGATTTTTTTATTTATATCTTTACCAATAATAATTAGCTATCTAATTTCGACTTTATGCTTTACTCGTATTTCAATGAAACATATTGAGAAAAAAATGCGCGAGGAAGGGATACATGAACCACTTTGGGATAAAGGGCTGGGCATAAGAGTGAGCATGTATGGCAAAGTAATAAGGCGACAAAAACCCGTAAAGGCGACGGTTGTTAATGACGAAGCTATTTTGCGACACGCCAGACCTATCGATCTAATTTTAGCTCGCGTAATGCATATATCATTTATAGGTTTGATGTTCGTAATTGCCTATGGCTACTTTGCCTATGATTTAGGTAATCGCGCAGACTAAAAAGGCGCACAAAGCGCCTTTTACATCAAACCTGTCGCCTATTGATTTTAAAATTTTTAGGCCGACTTTGCCAAATTGCGTGGTTCGTCAACATCTGTGCTTTAATTACCGCTTTATAGTGCGACAGTGACTGTAGTGGAATTGTATATACAAGAGGGGCAATCACGTCATTTACATGGTTTACGTTGATTACACGCATGGTCATCTGACTCACAGTATGAGTATTTATCAGTAAACTCTTCTTAGTCTGCAATATCATCAGCAAGTAATATTGCTTCTTCTAATTTGTTTGGTAAGTCTTTAATCACGTTAAAAATCAATATTTTTATCTTAAGCCCTACTCTTTTAATTAATTTAACTGTCAACGTAAGCGCTTCAAACCTAAAGAGGCTTTCATAAAAAGCCAACAACTAAGTTAGCAATATTATTAGTTCTTGCTAAGTTCTGCTTGTAACCTAGCTTTTGTTTCTTTTAAGTAATTTATATAAGGGTATGAGTCATCTGCAATGGCTAAAGCAGACTCCATCTGTTCAAGCGCTTGGCGAGTATCACCCTGCATTTCATAGCCATAAGATAAGGCTGAAAGCGCATCGACTGATTTAGGATGATTTTTTATATTGTACTTAAACACCTCTATAGCACGGGTAAACTGCTTGCTGTCCGTTAAGTTATAACCAAGTAATCTAACAGCGCGATCTGGTGGAGATATTTGCTCACCCCATTGCTGAGATAAGTTTTGATAATAAGTATCAATAGACGCTAAATCGTCAGTTAAAGCGCTCATTGGCATTTGTTTAGGCAGAAATAGGTTGTAATAGGCATTAAATACGCCTGCAGCAGCGGTTAAGTTATGCGAGATACCATCAAACGCATCACTAGAGAAGCGTAACCCTCGCACTTTATGCGATTGTATAGTTTGCTGCAATTCATTGTACCTTTCTCGCATTATGCCGGCTTCTTCGCCGATATTGATATAAACGTAACTGTTAAGCTCTTTGTTTTTAGTTATAAACGATTTTGTACTTTTTACCATTGCGCCATAATTCCACCAAACTGCAGGGCTATACGCAATATGCGCTTGAAATAGTTCGGGATTTGCCTGCAACGCGTATAGCGCAAATACACCACCAGCAGATGCGCCAGCAATCACTTTATAGTCATGCGTGCGATAGTTCTTATTTACTAAAGGAATGAGCTCTTGTTCAAAGAACGCTAAAAACTTTGCCGCGCCGCCCCCTTCACCGACAGGCCCTTGTGGCTCTTTATTCACTGTAGGATACATATCTCTAAGTCGATTAGTGTTTTCAATAGCGACAATAATAACCTCAGGCGCACGATTATCATTTTGTAAGCGCTCAATAACAGCACTTGCAAGCGGTATATTACCCGCTCCATCTAAGCGATATATTACCGGATAAACTTTATCGGGCTCAGCTTGGTAGCTTTTAGGCAATTGAACGACAACTGTGCGTTCTTCGTTTAAAACAGCCGACTTAAAAGTGTGCGTGTGCACAGAGTAATCAGCACTTTGCTGTTTAGTCCCAGATTGTGAAAAGGCACTTTGTGAACTAAAAATACTAAAGCTAATAAAACACAGAACAGCAAATAAACGCATAACTAATCCCTTAGAGAATAATGAGTTACTTAAGCTAACAGAGTTTCAGGCATAAAAAAAGGCGCATTGAGCGCCTTTTTAATTTTTATTCTGGATTTACCAACCTGTTGATTTTACTCAACAGTAACCGATTTTGCTAGGTTACGTGGTTGGTCAACATCAGTGCCTTTAATGACCGCTACATAGTACGACAGTAACTGTAGTGGAATTGTATATACAACAGGGGCAATTACGTCATCTACGTGGTTTACGTTGATTACACGCATTGTGTCGTCTGACTCAAAGTGTGAGTCTTTATCAGCGAATACGTAAATAATGCCGCCACGTGCACGTACTTCTTCTACGTTTGATTTAAGCTTTTCAAGCAATTCGTTGTTTGGTGCTACAACAATAATTGGCATGTCGGCATCAATTAGCGCTAATGGGCCATGTTTAAGCTCACCTGCTGCGTAGGCTTCTGCGTGAATATACGAAATTTCTTTAAGCTTAAGCGCGCCTTCCATCGCGATTGGGTATTGCGACCCGCGACCTAAAAACAGTGAGTGGTGTTTATCAGCAAACTCTTCTGCAAGGTCTGCAATGCCGTCAGCCAACAATAGCGTTTCTTCTAATTTAGCTGGTAGCAGTTTAATAGCGTTAACAATCGCGCTTTGATCTAAGCCTTTCTCTTGCGCAATAGACGCAGTAAGCATTAACAAACCAACAAGCTGCGTAGTAAATGCTTTAGTAGAGGCTACACCAATTTCAGCGCCAGCTTTGGTCATAAAGGCAAGGTCTGATTCGCGTACAAGCGATGAGCCTGGTACGTTACAAATAGTCATTGACCCCATATAGCCTTGCTCTTTAGCTAAACGAAGCGCAGCTAAAGTATCAGCCGTTTCGCCTGATTGTGAAATCGTTACTAGTAGGCTATTTTCGTGTACAAATGACTGACGGTAACGGAACTCAGAGGCAATTTCTACGTTACAACTAACACCTGCAAATTGCTCAAGCCAGTAACGAGCAACCATACCTGAGTGGTATGACGTACCACAGGCAATAATTTGTACGTGTTTTACGTCTTTAAATATTTGCTGTGCGCTATCGCCAAAAGCATCAATCGCTACGCGGTCATCGTTTAAACGTCCTTCAAGAGTGTTACGTACTGCAAGTGGCTGCTCATAAATTTCTTTTAGCATGTAGTGACGGTAATCACCTTTGCCTGATGCATCTTGTGTGATGTTTGATTCAACAACTTCACGCTCTACAGCATCGCCATCTGCATCAAAAATTTCTACAGTGTCGCGAGTAATACGCGCTACATCACCTTCTTCTAAGAAGATAAAGCTGCGAGTCACTGGTAATAATGCAAGTTGATCAGAAGCAATAAAGTTTTCACCAAGGCCTAAACCAATAACTAACGGGCTACCTGAGCGAGCTACAATAATTTCGTTATCATTCGCTTTATCAAACACAACGGTACCAAATGCACCTTCAAACTGCTTAACAGCAGCTTGAACTGACGCTAATAAAGTGGTGTGCTGCTGACGTAACTGATGAATTAAATGCACCATGACTTCAGTGTCGGTGTCTGATAAAAACTCGTAACCGTCGCCTTTAAGTGCTGCACGCAAGCTTGCGTGGTTTTCAATAATACCGTTATGCACAAGCGCTAATTGATTGCTTGAAACATGTGGGTGAGCATTGGCTTCAGTTACACCGCCATGAGTCGCCCAACGAGTGTGTGCAATACCTGTGTGGCCGCTAACACCAGCTTGTTCAAGTGCTGACTCTAAGTTTACAACCTTACCAACTGCTTTAACTGTATTAAGTGTATTGCCTTCAAGTAAAGCTACACCTGCTGAGTCATAACCGCGGTACTCAAGACGCTTAAGGCCTTCAACTAAGATTTTATTTACTGGACGTTCTGCAACAGCCCCAACGATTCCACACATAGTGTCTCCATTAATTTTTTAATTCTAGCAACTTACGTTTTAGTTGCTATTCCATAATTTCTGCGCAAATTAGTTTTACACCACACGCCTCTATGGCTGCACGTTTATTACTTGCTAAGCCACTGTCGGTTATTAATGTGGTTACTGTTTGCCACGGTAATTCTAAATTTGGTATTTTTCGGCCAATCTTTTCTGACTCAACCAGCACAATAACTTCGCGCGCCGCTTTAGCCATCACTTGGCTTAATCCAACAAGTTCATTAAACGTGGTTGTTCCACGCGCTACATCAATGCCATCAGCACCAATGAATAGCTGATCAAAATCATATGAGCATAGAACATTTTCGGCTACTTGCCCTTGAAACGATTCTGAATGCGGATCCCACGTGCCACCTGTCATCAAAAGTGTTGGCTCATTTTCAAGTGCTAATAAACGCGTTGCTACTTTAATAGCGTTAGTCATAACAACTAACCCCTGCTTTGTAGCCAACTCAGGGATCATTGCTGCAGTGGTGCGCCCGCTGTCAATAATAATGCGGTTATGATCTTTTATAAGCGATGCTGCCGCTTTGGCAATGGCCACTTTGCGCTTAGAATCAATCTCATCGCTTACAATCTCTTTTGGTAGCGCAATAGCACCGCCGTAACGGCGCAGTAATAAACCACTTTTTTCAAGCGAGGTTAAGTCTTTTCGAATAGTTACTTCTGATGTTTGAAACTGTTCAGCAAGAGTCTCAACAGCCACTTCACCAAGCTCATTTACTTGGCTAAGGATCAGATGACGGCGTTGCTGGGTGTTTCGTTTGGTCATAAGTGATTACAATTAAGTTTCGTTTCGAAAGTTAGTGAATTTTAAACGAAACATAATAAATGGCAAGTGAATGCGTAAAAAAAACACAGTTTTATTCAAATTATCATCATGCTTAAAGTAGGTTAAGCTAGACACCATTATTTAAGTTAAACAAAATTGATATGCAGTCATTTAATAGTATTAGTAAAGAGAATCTAGCGCAGCGTAGAGCTGTGCACGAAATTTGCCGCTTATTTAATAAAAGCCCCAGTAAAGGTAATTTAAAGCGAATAAAAGAATTATGCTCACACTGTGGTGATGGAGTAATTATTGAAGCGGGCTTTCATTGTGACTATGGCTCGCAAATGCATATAGGTGATCGTACTTTTATAAACATTAACTGCACTGTGTTGGATGCGCCAATAAATGAAGGAGCTATAAGCATTGGCTGCGATTGTTTAATCGGTCCGAACGTTCAACTATTGGCCGTATCTCATGCGGTTAACCCCACAGAGCGGCTCAATAAAGAGAACTTTGCAGCACCGATTACTATCGGTAATAACGTGTGGATTGGCGCGGGAGTTATTGTGTTAGCTGGCGTTACCATTGGTGAAAACGCTGTTGTGGGCGCAGGGTCGGTAGTAACTAAAGACGTGGCTGCGAACACTGTTGTTGCCGGTAATCCTGCTGTAAGAATTAAAGATATTTGAAAAAGGTCTATCGGTATTCTGATAGACCTTTAGTAGGGTTCTTTACTCGTTATTACTCATATCTTAATGTTAACGATGGCCTAGTACTGGCGGCTTTGAAGGCAAGGCTGGCAACCGTGAGCCAAGTGATCGCAGCAACACTCAAAGCGGCAACCAGATAAACCCATAGCGCTTGATCAACCCGCTCGTTAAAATTAGCAAGCCAGTCACCCACCAGCCAATAGGTTAGCGGGTATGCTATGGCTACACTTCCTAACACTAAAATTAAAAATTCTTTTGCCAGTAGGTTCATAATGCTGATGCGTGATGCACCCAGTACTTTGCGTACTGCCACTTCTTTTTGGCGGCGTAATACCGAGAATGACGCTAAACCAAAGGTCCCTACGCACGCTAAAAATACGGCTAAGCCAGAGAATAAAGTGACAAACTCAGTTGCACGTTCATCATTACGATAAAGCGCACGGTAGTTTTCGTTCAGCATATCTATTTGTGGGTCACGAATTGCGAGATTCTCTTCTAAAATACTTGCAAGCTGCGCTTTAATAGACAGTATTTTAGCAGCGTCCATGTCTACGATAACGCGGCCGTCCCAACTATTTGTATAGCCACAAATTAAGATGGTAGAAGGTTGTGCGTCTTTAACACTGCCTACTTTAATATTTTTAACCACACCGACAACCGTTAAGATTAAATCTTTGCCATTGCCCGGACTTGTGCGCCATGTACTGCCAATTGCATCACTTGGTGTTGCATAACCGGCTTGTTTTACTAGCGACTCAGTCAATATGACTGAAGCCGTTGCTTTAGTGTCACTGACTTCACTAAACCAATCAGCAGCCATTTTTTCACTGAAATCTCGCCCAGCGACCAATGTTAGGCCCAATGTTTTGGCTATGTCGTTACCTGCGCCAATAATGGGTAAACTTTGTTTGGTAAATTGACCGTTGTCGGCGGTAAATGTGCGAGACGATTTATATGAGCCTGTTACATCAATATCCATAACACTGGCTCTTTTCACCCCATCAATCGCGTTGATACGATTTAGTAATGCAGTATTATTGTTATGTAATATATGTTCGGCTGATATATCACTGATAACCAATTTACTTTCTTTGGTATAGCCCACTGGCAGGGATTGTAAATAAGCAAGTTGCTGTTGCAGTAATAAAGCGCCAATAATTAAACCGACAGATAATGCCGATTGCACAACCAACAAACCTTTTCTAACCGCAATGGCTGTGCGGCCACGCTGCATGTCACCACTGAGCACTCGTTTGGCACTAAACGCCGACATAAACATGGCAGGGTAAATACCGGCAAGCAAGCCGATTAACAGTACAACAACAGCAATTGCAGCACCTAACGTAGAGTCATAATTGAGGGATAACTGTCTATCGACTAATTGATTAAAAGCCGGTGTTAGTAATTCAACCAACATACAGGCAATTAATGCAGCAATAATAGTGATAAGTAATGACTCCACTAAAAACTGGCAAATAATTTGTGGCTTACTGGCGCCAAGCGCTTTACGTACGCCTACTTCCTTGGCACGTTTTGCCGATTGTGCAATGCTCATATTAATAAAATTAAACGCAGCTAAAAGTATCAATAAAACACTCAAACCAATACAAATACGCAGCGTTGAAAGCGAGCCATTCTTTTTCATTTCATAGTTAGAGTTGGAAGTTAAATGAATAGACGTTAGCGGATGCAGCGTCATTTTTGCTAAATTTGGGCTTTCGTAAGCAATTTTCATGTAGCGTTGCTCAATAGTTTCTGCCAACTTTTCAACATCAGTACCTGGCTTTACTCGAATATAAGAGGCACTATTCATGTTTTGATATTCAGTATTGGCTGGTAACTCTTTAATTAATCCTTGAAAAAAGAAGTGCGTATTTTCAGGTAAATCAGCAAATACCGCCCCAATCTGCCAACGTTTATTACCTTGTATTAAGGTTTCACCAACAATGTCTGCACGGCCAAAAATACGTATTGCGTACTGCTCACTCAATGCGAGCATATTTGGTGCGCTAAGCACTTTGGCTAAGTCGCCTGCAACTAAGTCAATATTCACAAAATCAGCTATATTGCTGCTTGCCGATATAATACTTTCTAATTTATAACCCACATCATCACGAACAAATTCAGCACCTGGCGGACTAGGTTCTAATGATAGTATGTCTTCTATTTCAGCCATATCTTTAAATGTATTCATAAGGTCTTTGTTGGTCATCGGCCCGCCAACTCCCAAGGATGTAAAATACTGATTAACACGATACACGCGTTCAGCATTGGGTTGCTGCTTGTCATAAGACGCTTCATTAAAGGCAAACATAGCCACTAAAATAGCCGCCGCCAAACCAATACTCAAACCAAGTACATTGAGCAAAAAGTGTTGTTTTTGCTGCTTAAATGAGCGCATTGCGGTCATAATATAATTTTTAAACATTATCAAATTCCTTCTTACCCCAAGGGGTTAGAACAAAAATAGCTGGCAAGCCACAAAATCACTTACCATATCACTGAGGTACACATAAGACAGATCATGCTTGAGAGCAAAAGCACTCAATGTAATAAATAAGATTACTGTACTAGCTCTTATTAATTGCACTGGAACATGCTGTAAAAAATAACGATAGTAAACGTGCATTACGCAACAACAGCGTCTGAAACTTGTGATGTTTGTTGCTGTAAATTCGCTTTATCAACCATCACTTGACCATCTAGTAGGCGTACTAGGCGGTCAGCATATGCACCTTCTTTTTCTGAGTGAGTTACCATAATAACCGTGGTGCCCTCTTTATTTAACTCACGTAACATAACCATCACTTCGTCACCATTTTTTGAGTCGAGGTTACCGGTTGGCTCATCGGCTAAAATGAGTTTAGGGTTTATCACTAATGCACGCGCAACGGCTACCCGCTGTTGCTGACCACCCGACAATTGCTGTGGTAAATGCTCGCCGCGGTGATCAATACCTACCCGTTTTAAAATAGTTTCAACGCGTTGCTTACGCTCACTTTTTGATATTTTTTGATACTGTAATGGCAACTCCACGTTTTCATAAACGGTTAGCTCATCAATTAAGTTAAAGCTTTGAAATACAAAGCCAATTGATTCTTTACGTAGCTCTGCTAGTTGTTTTTCGCTATAGCCTGCAATGTCAGTTCCCGCAAAATCAAAGTTGCCTGAGGTCGGTGAATCAAGCATACCCAAAATAGAAAGCAGCGTTGACTTACCACAGCCAGAGGGCCCCATAATCGCTAAAAAATCGCCTTCGTTTACGGTTAAGTTGATATTGCTCAGCGCTGTTGTTTCAACATCTTGAGTACGAAATACGCGGCTTAAATTAGTTAGTTTGATCATTGTTATTATCCTTAAAATTGTAATTGCTGTGCTTTGTCAAAGTTGCTGTAGCTGGAGGTAATCACTTTATCCCCAGCGTTTAGCCCTTCAAGCACTTCAAAATAGTGTTGATTCTTTTTGCCAAGGCGGATATCACGGCGCACTGCTTTATCACTGCCTTGCTCGATTACATAAACCCAGTTACCACCCGAGTTGGTAAAAAAGGCCCCGCGCTTAAGCAGTAAGGCATTGTTATTGTCATCCCCTAGCATTAACTCAATATCAATACTTTGGCCGCGCTTTATGCTTTTAGTGTTACTGGGTAAGTCCACTTCTACTTGAAATTGTGACTGCTGTACGCGGCTATCAATTTTGCTCACTTCGGCATTCACCATGCCGCTTTCAAGCTCAATCAACACGGTCATGTCACGCTGAATTTGGTTTAAGTAAAACTCATCAAGACGCACCACTAATTTATATTCATTAGGAATATCTATTTGTCCGAGTCGTGCGCCGCTACTTTTTGATTCACCAATTTCTACATCAAGCTCGCTTAAATAACCTGATACCGGTGCTTTGATTAATAAGTTGTCGAGATTTCGACGCGTAAATTGCAGATTTTTTTCGAGCATTTTAGCGCTGTCTGACAACTGCGCCACTTGCACCTCACGGATTGAATTTTCTTGCTGTTGGCGCTCAAGGGTGAGCTCTTTACGGGCTTGGTAATAATTTAAATCTTCTTCAAGCTCAGCTAGTTGGTCTTGCGCCAATACGCCACTTTTAACCAAAGGTTTAGTTTGTTTTAATCTACGTGTTAAATGGGTAATTTTTAATTCGATTTCTAATAAGTCGCGGCGTAAGTTTAACCGGCTGGTTTCCATGTTCATTTGCGTATTACGTAAAAAGTTAAGCTGCTCGGTAACTTGTGCTTCACGGCTCATTACATCCAGTTGTAGGTTAGTATTGCTTAGGCGCACGAGCGGTTGGCCTTTTTCAACAAACTCGCCTTGCTCGACTAAGCGTTCTTCCACTTGACCGCCTGCGATAGTATCGAGGTAAATGCTGGTTTTTGGTACCACTTGACCGCGCAAGCTCAAGGCATCTTTAAAGGCACCTTGTGTAACCGTGCTAACCGTAAGGCTGCTACGATCAATATTCTGGCTACGGCCTGTATCGCTGCTTTGTGTAAAACCATATGCAGCCGCAGCAACACCTAAAGTAAGAGCTGCAAAAGTAAATTTTTTTAAATACTTTTGCGTAAATGAGCGTTCTATTTTTTTGTCCATGTCGACTACCTTGATACAGGTTTAATAAACTAATTACCGATAGTTATTACAAACGCTGTGCCAGTTTTATTTAACCAATAAATTCAAACGGTTAATGTTTAGTTTGATTGTTCACATATTTGTAGTGTCCGCTAATAGAACACTTTGTTATTTTATAAACGTCCATTTATGGACACTGTCCCCTTTTTGTTTTAGGCTAAATAAAACTCTATAAGAATAAGAAATATGAAACACACAGGCTCTCTTCTAATTGTTGATGACAACCCAGACATTCTCATTGCAGCACGTTTATTACTAAAACAGCATTATCAAAGTGTTAAAACCACAGACAATCCATTTGACATTGCAGGCATCATTAACGAGCAACGCAAGCTCGAGCAACCCGTTGACGTAATACTGCTTGATATGAACTTTACCCAAGACTCAATCAGTGGCAAAGAAGGCTTTTATTGGCTGAAAAAAATTATCGAACAAGACGCTAATATCGTTGTTTTATTAATGACCGCTTACGGCGATATTCAATTAGCCGTAGATGCAATTAAAGCGGGAGCTTCTGATTTTATTGCCAAGCCTTGGCAAAACGAGCAATTACTTGGCGCAGTCGCCGCTGCATTTTCACACGCAAAAGACAAACAGCAAGTGGGCAAATTAACGCGGCAAAAACAAGGGTTAAACCAAGCCTTAAACACGCCTAACTTTGAGTTTTTAGGTCAAAGCAATGCGATGCAGCAGGTGTTTAGCACCATTGAAAAAGCAGCTCAAACTGATGCCAACATATTAATAACCGGTGAAAGTGGCACAGGGAAGGAGTTGACCGCTCATGCTGTTCATCAAGCAAGTATGCGCCAAAATCAAACCTTTATGAGTTTAGATATGGGTGCAGTAGCGCAGAATTTATTTGAAAGTGAACTATTCGGCCACAAAAAAGGCGCGTTTACTGATGCTAAAGCCGATCGCATTGGTAAATTTGAGCTTGCCCACGGTGGCAGTTTATTTTTAGATGAACTGGGTAATTTACCCCTAGAGCATCAAGCCAAATTACTGGCTGCACTGCAAAATAGACAAATAACGCCCGTTGGCAGCAGTAAAGCCGTTGATATTGATATCCGCCTTATTTGCGCCACTAACGACAACCTTGATCAAGCCGTCGCAGAGGGGCGTTTTCGTCAAGATTTATTGTATCGGATAAACACCGTTGAAATTCGCCTTCCGGCATTACGGGAGCGCAGCGATGACATTCCATTATTAGCTAATTACTACCTAAAACACTTTGCGCAAAAATATAAACGCAGCTTAACCGTTAGCGATGATGATATGAGTGCGCTTTGCCAATACGCGTGGCCAGGTAATGTACGTGAATTGGCTCACGCTATAGAGCGTGCGGTTATTTTAACTGAAAGGGATAAACTCGATATAAGCTCAGTGGTTGGTAATTCAATATCAGTTAGTACTGACGAGAAAACCCAAAGCACGGAGGTTTTAAACAATGTAGCGCAGTACGACACTTTTGATTTAGACATACTTGAACAACGAACAGTTCGCGCAGCACTTAAGCACCATCAAGGTAATGTTAGCCATGCAGCCAAAGCACTGGGTTTAACTCGCGGTGCCATGTACCGCCGCCTTGAAAAGTACGGGCTATAATTATGCGGGCTAATTTATTGCTTTCGTTTAGTATCACCACACTTATAAGTGTAAGTGCGTTGCTTAGTTATGTATTACAAACGCATGGTTTTTCAGCGACGACATTGTTAATAATGCTAGTCGCAGCGGCATTAATAGCGCATATTTTTACGCTGTTTAAGCGCCAACAAAAACAAGCCGAAATGGTGATCCGAGCCTTAGCCAATGGCGACAGCACCTTGGGGCTTGGTCAACAACATCCAATGCTTAAGCAATTTGAACAAGTAAAAACGCAAATGCAAACGGCACGTTTTAATGCCGAGCAACAAGCACAGTTTCTACAAGCTTTGCTCATCCATGTTGATTTAGCTGTTATGGTATGTGATGACAACGGCGAGGTGATCGAATCAAATCCAGCCGTTAGTAAATTACTGGGGAAGAGTTTTCGACATTTGCATGAGTTAGGGGCTGTAGGTGAGTTAATTTTAAACGCCGAACACAATATCCGCAGCACCACCTACTGGCAAAATGGCGAGCAGCACGACACTCTCTCAATTCAACTTAGTATCGCCGAAATTCAAGGTAAAGTTCGTCGTGTAGTGAGCCTACAATCAATTCACGACCAGTTACAACTCAAAGAACAGCAAGCGTATAAACGCTTAACTAAAGTGCTCACTCACGAAATTGCTAACTCTATTACGCCACTTTCATCGCTAGCTGATACTTGTAGCAATTTACTGCCACAAGAGCTATGTTTTGATGAGCTTGAAGATAAACAAGACTTACAACTTGCGCTAAACACGTTAGCATCAAGAACCGCTCATTTAGGGGATTTTATTGCTCGTTTTCGCCAAGTTAGCAGCTTACCTAAACCCAATTTAACACCGGAAAATTTAGCCGATATGCTAACGCGTATTGTCGCTTTACATCAACAACAAGCACGCGTTCAACACACCCATATCGAACTGTCGATTAAAAATCAGCAGTTAGTCATGCTTGATAGCAGCCAAATAGAACAGGTATTAGTAAACTTAATAAAAAATGCACTTGAAGTACTAAAGAGTAACCAAAAGTACAGCGCAGAGAATGCCGCTCAACCAAGGATCGAAATTAGCTTGGCGCAAAACACTAGCCAACAACTTTATATAGAAATCAACGACAACGGACCAGGTATCAGTGAGCATGTGATAGATATGATCTTCGTGCCATTTTTTACCACCAAGCAACAAGGCTCCGGCATTGGCCTTAGCCTCTCTCGGCAAATAATGCTCAACCACGGTGGCGATTTAATTTATGTACCAAAACCACAAGGCGCCTGTTTTAGGTGTGTGTTTGGTTGAGCGTAGAACGCCATTTAAGGTGACAACTCATTAGCATTGGTACTTTCGCGCTAAAGCACGACCTACAAAATTGCACAGCATATCTCGTAGGTTGTCGTTTACGGCGATAGTTAATTTGCAATACAGATAATTAAATCAACCTAAAGATCAGCGGGCTTACCAATATTAGCCCGCAACCAAAGCCCACTTTAACTTGCCATGCTTTATATTTACCTGTGACTTTAATTCCTAACAGTGGGCTTATTAAGTCGATACGGCGCGCAGCAATAAACACCAACCAACAAATAATGAAAGTAAGGCTGAGTATAAGTAATGGCTCCACAAAACCACTTAATTGCAGCTTCGACAAATAAAACGCAAGGCCAATAATTACACTTTGATGCAATAAATAAAAAGGGAATACTGCACCGTTTAATAAAGCCAGTTTAGGGTGATCGTGATTCAAAAAACGTTGTGCTAGTGCCAGCATTAACAACACGCCCATTAATCGTTGCGCAGTATACAGCATATCCATGCTGGTAATTTGCCATTGGCTAGCAGCAGGGTTTTGCCAAATCGTGTTGTAACACAGCACAACAACTATATAACCTAACGTAAATACCACTAATAGCACTCGCCAATGGCGAAGTAGCTGGCTATAAAATGCAGGCTGCCAAGCAAGCAAGTAACCATAAAGTAAGAACAGCGCGCCCATGGGGTATCTAAATGTGTCGCTCGGCCAGCTGAGTTTTAAAATACACAGCGGCAATAGCAATACAATAAAAACTGTAAATAACGAGCGCCCACATAAACGCGTGATTATTGTATGCACAGTAGCGTGATGAAGCAGCGGCATTGCTAGCACCAGCAATAAAGTAAATTGCCATAACGAACGTAAGTACCAAAGGTGATTCACATCGACATGAGGCCAAATCCCTGCTTGATAGCGCTCGAATAAAGGGTTGGTTAAATCAAAGAACTGGCTGTAAAACTGCCAAAAGCCCATAGCTAAACTGGCTTCTTGGCTCATTTGCGCATAAAGCTGAATAGGCACAATAAACCAAATGCCAAACAATAAAGGCAGTAATATTTTTACACTTCGCGTAGTTAAAAACATACCTAGACTAAAGCGCGCAACAATAAAGCGCAGCGCCACACCTGAAATAAACCAAATTAATCCCATCCGCCATGGCGACAATAAAAGCATAATGCTTTCAATACCGCTGGATAAGTACTGACTTTTAAAATGAAAGCCCCAATTTTCACTGTATAACATGCCGGTGTGGTAAAAAATTAATAAGCCAAAGGCAAGTACTCTCAGCCAATCTAAATCATAACGGCGAGATGGTAACTCTTCGCCTTGGTTAAACACATTTACCCAAGATTTTAATAGCGTACGTGTTGTATTTTTAATGACTATTTTAAGATTCATAAAAGATTTAACTTATGAGTAATTAATAACAACTATGGACAACACACTGTGTTAAGCAATCACAAAAGGCTTATAAAACAGTCAATAGGGATAAACGGTGGATATCAGGGATGATATAAACTTGGTGTTTTATCACTCTCTTGCTAGTCTAATTGCGGTCTTTTAAAGAGTTACAATAATAATGATCACTTTATCGCACTTTCAGCGCTATCAAACTTGGTACGCGGCTTTATTTTTATGTAGTTATATTTTTATAAACAACACCATTAATGCCAGCTCAAACATTATGGAAGCCCAACGTGATGGCGCACTTCCTTTTATGCTCTGGGAGCCCTTTGTGTGGGAATACTCGAGTGCTATTGGCACCTTATTATTGTTTCCGGCTTTAGTTTGGCTATTAAAAACCCAACCTTTTAATTGGCAAAAAATCTCTCATTCAATATTACTGTACTTAGTAGCGAGCATTGCTTTTTCGTTATTACATATTGGTATTATGGTCGCTATCCGCAAACTCATTTACACCATGCAGGGTATGCAATATGACTTTGGGTTAGTGTGGTTTGAGTTACTTTATGAATACCGCAAAGATTTGTGGGGATTCTTATTTTTGACTATTGTTATTAAAACCTATCAATATGTCGTGAGCCAATTAACAGGTGAAGCAGCCCCGATCAGTCAAGGCGAAGATACTGCTGAATATGTAAGCTTAGACAGGCTACTGGTAAAAAAGCTGGGAAAAGAATTTATTGTTCGCGTAGCAGAAGTAGATTGGCTTGAATCAAATGGCAATTATGTAAATCTACATATTGGCGCTCGAATTTATCCTTTTCGTGCAACCATGACACAACTTATAACTCAGTTAGAGCCGCAAGGGTTTTGCCGTATTCACCGTTCTCATGCGATTAGATTAGACGCGGTTGAATCAATCACGCCATTAGCAAGTGGCGATAGTGAAGTAAAGCTCACTACAGGTAAAGTGCTAAACCTGTCACGTCGCTATAAAGATCAATTTAAGGAACTGTTAAATTCAACTACAAGTCATTCTTAACTCACGCTATGTTAAGCTAACCTACTTTAGGTTAGCCGCATTCATTTTTTCGGAGTAGTTTAGTACGTGCCTTTAAATCGATTTATCCGCATTTTGCCATTAGTGTTAATTTTATCCGGTTGTGAAACCACACCCGAACAGCCCTCTTCACAACCTGATATTAAAGCTAACCCAAATATTGTTGTTAAAGAACAAAACGAAAATATTGAGCAAATAGCTCCCTTAAGTCCTCAGAAACTCGATGATGTGTGGCAACGCATCCGAGCGCAGCTTACATTTGCCAATTCTAGCCACCCAGATGTACAACAACGCATTGCATGGTATTTATCTCACCCAAATTACATGGATGAAATCAGTCGCCGTGCTGAGCCTTACCTTTATTATATAGTCACAGAGGTTGAAAAGCGGAACTTACCCATAGAATTAGCATTAATGCCGCTAATTGAAAGTGACTTTGATGCCAGTGCCTATTCGCACAAGCATGCATCTGGACTTTGGCAATTAACGCCTGCCATTGCTAAATATTTTAAAGTGCAAATATCCTCTTGGTATGACGGACGTCAGGACGTAATAGACAGTACCCGAGCTGCGTTGGATTTTATGGAATATTTACACAAACGCTTTGGTGGTGACTGGTATCACGCTATAGCAGCCTATAACTTAGGTGAAGGCCGTGTACTTAGAGCAATTAGTAATAATAAAAAACAAGGCAAACCCACTGATTTTTTCAACTTAAAACTGCCCAAACAAACCAGTCAGTACGTGCCAAAATTACTAGCTGCGGCACAATTATTAAAAAGCCAAAAAATGGCTTTTCCTACAATTTCAAACAGCCCAACAATTGCAGTATTGCCTATTGATGACGCTGTTATTTTAGATAACCAAAAGCAATGGCAGCAACTTGAATTTTTAAACCATGGTGTGATCCGCTTTCCAGCAATTATTGATGCGCCCCACATTGTTGTTCCAGTTGCTGAACAAACACAATTTAAAGACATGCTCGCTAATCTTGATTCCAATGATTATAGTCAGTGGCAACACTACACAGTAAAACGTGGCGATAGCTTAAGTGTTATAGCGAAACGCTACAAAGTGGGTATTAGCCAACTCAAAGCGTTTAACGATCTAAAAAGTAACACCATTAGAATTGGCCAAAAGCTTGTGCTCCCTCAATTAGCCGATACCCAAATTGAACATCAGGTTAAATCGGGTGATAGCTTATGGAAAATTGCCAATCATTATAAAGTGAGTATTGCTAAACTAAAACAATGGAATAGCCTTTCGAGCGACCATTTAAAAATAGGTAAACAGCTTACTGTATTCTTATCTAATCGCTAACGACCTCGCTGATTATTAAATATATGGACTGATGACTTTATCAGCCCATATACCCTTCGAAAGACCTAAATTTAGATTCGAGCTTGCACGTATTTGGCGTCGGCGCGCTCCTTCGTAGTGACCACGCAGTAGAATATCGTAGTGCCTACAGCGCTAGAGAGCCACATAGCAAGGTACATTTAATGTTTTTAATGGGATGGGTTGACGTTGCGTTATTTTGCCCATGGGGTTCTAGATACTCAACCCATGCTACGGTGGTCAGGTTGACGCTGTGCTGCTGATAGCTGACGGCTAATACTTTCACTTTCCTGCAGACGTAAAAAAGCCCGGCTCTTTCGAGTCGGGCTTTCTTGTATTTGGAGCCTGGTAATGTCCTACTTTCACATAACAAATGCTACACTATCATCGGCGCTGTTTCGTTTCACTACTGAGTTCGGCATGGGGTCAGGTGGGTCCAAAACGCTATTGTCACCAAGCAAATTTGGGTGTCAGTCCGTATTACTACGCACTAACTAAAATTTGGAATTCTGATAATAAAGTCTTCTAGTATCTACTTTAGTTATATTAACTTCTTCGCTTGTTTCACTATCACATAAAACGCGTTTGGCGTTGTATGGTTAAGCCTCACGGGTAATTAGTACAAGTTAGCTTAATGGCTCACACCACTTCCACATCTTGCCTATCAACGTTGTAGTCTTCAACGGCCCTTCAGAGACTTTAAAAGTCTAGTGAGAACTCATCTCGAGGCCTGCTTCGCGCTTAGATGCTTTCAGCGCTTATCAGTTCCGAACGTAGCTACCGGGCAATGCCATTGGCATGACAACCCGAACACCAGCGGTTCGTTCACTCCGGTCCTCTCGTACTAGGAGCAACCCCTCTCAATTCTCAAACGCCCACGGCAGATAGGGACCGAACTGTCTCACGACGTTCTAAACCCAGCTCGCGTACCACTTTAAATGGCGAACAGCCATACCCTTGGGACCGACTTCAGCCCCAGGATGTGATGAGCCGACATCGAGGTGCCAAACACCGCCGTCGATATGAACTCTTGGGCGGTATCAGCCTGTTATCCCCGGAGTACCTTTTATCCGTTGAGCGATGGCCCTTCCATTCAGAACCACCGGATCACTATGACCTACTTTCGTACCTGCTCGACGTGTCTGTCTCGCAGTTAAGCTGGCTTCTACCATTACACTAACCGTACGATGTCCGACCGTACTTAGCCAACCTTCGTGCTCCTCCGTTACTCTTTGGGAGGAGACCGCCCCAGTCAAACTACCCACCAGGCACTGTCCGTAACCCCGATTCAGGGGCCAACGTTAGAACATCAAAACTACAAGGGTGGTATTTCAAGGACGACTCCACAAAAACTAGCGTCTCTGCTTCTAAGTCTCCCACCTATCCTACACATGTAGGTTCAATGTTCAGTGCCAAGCTGTAGTAAAGGTTCACGGGGTCTTTCCGTCTAGCCGCGGGTACACAGCATCTTCACTGCGATTTCAATTTCACTGAGTCTCGGGTGGAGACAGCGTGGCCATGGTTACACCATTCGTGCAGGTCGGAACTTACCCGACAAGGAATTTCGCTACCTTAGGACCGTTATAGTTACGGCCGCCGTTTACCGGGGCTTCGATCAAGAGCTTCTCCGAAGATAACCCCATCAATTAACCTTCCGGCACCGGGCAGGTGTCACACCGTATACGTCATCTTGCGATTTTGCACAGTGCTGTGTTTTTAATAAACAGTCCCAGCCACCTGGTCACTGCGGCTCCAATCAGCTTAGAGAGCAAGTCTCATCACCAATCGGAGCGTACCTTCTCCCGAAGTTACGGTACGATTTTGCCTAGTTCCTTCACCCGAGTTCTCTCAAGCGCCTTAGTATTCTCTACCTGACCACCTGTGTCGGTTTGGGGTACGATTCGGTATAATCTGAAGCTTAGAGGCTTTTCCTGGAAGTATGGCATCAGCAACTTCATCACCTTGGTGACTCGTCTCGTGTCTCAGCCTAACAGCAACCCGGATTTACCTAAGTCACTAGCCTACACACTTTCACATGGACTACCATCGCCATGCTTGCTTAGCCTGCTCCGTCCCCCCATCGCAATTATACCAAGTACGGAAATATTAATCCGTTTCCCATCGACTACGCCTTTCGGCCTCGCCTTAGGGGTCGACTTACCCTACCCTGATTAACATGGGATAGGAACCCTTGGTCTTCCGGCGTGCGGGTTTTTCACCCGCATTATCGTTACTCATGTCAGCATTCGCACTTCTGATACGTCCAGCATACCTCCCGGTACACCTTCAACCGCTTACAGAACGCTCCCCTACCACTCAGAATAAATTCTGAATCCGCAGCTTCGGTGCATAGTTTAGCCCCGTTACATCTTCCGCGCAGACCGACTCGACCAGTGAGCTATTACGCTTTCTTTAAAGGATGGCTGCTTCTAAGCCAACCTCCTGGCTGTCTGGGCCTTTCCACATCGTTTCCCACTTAACTATGACTTTGGGACCTTAGCTGGCGGTCTGGGTTGTTTCCCTCTTCACGACGGACGTTAGCACCCGCCGTGTGTCTCCCGGATATTACTTTACGGTATTCGGAGTTTGCAAAGGGTTGGTAAGTCGGGATGACCCCCTAGCCTTAACAGTGCTCTACCCCCGTAAGTATTCGTCCGAGGCTCTACCTAAATAGATTTCGGGGAGAACCAGCTATCTCCCGGTTTGATTAGCCTTTCACTCCTAACCACAGGTCATCCCCTAACTTTTCAACGTTAGTGGGTTCGGTCCTCCAGTTGATGTTACTCAACCTTCAACCTGCCCATGGCTAGATCACCGGGTTTCGGGTCTATACCTTGCAACTATTCGCCCAGTTAAGACTCGGTTTCCCTACGGCTACCCTAATCGGTTAACCTCGCTACAAAATATAAGTCGCTGACCCATTATACAAAAGGTACGCAGTCACCCTCGAAGGGCTCCTACTGCTTGTACGTACACGGTTTCAGGTTCTATTTCACTCCCCTCACAGGGGTTCTTTTCGCCTTTCCCTCACGGTACTGGTTCACTATCGGTCAGTTGGGAGTATTTAGCCTTAGATGATGGTCCACCTATATTCAGTCAAAGTTTCACGTGCTCCGACCTACTCGATTTCACTTAAAATGCGTTTTCATGTACGGGACTATCACCCTGTATCGTGGCACTTTCCAGAGCCTTCCATTAACACATAATAAGCTTAAGGGCTGTTCCGATTTCGCTCGCCGCTACTATCGGAATCTCGGTTGATTTCTTTTCCTACGGGTACTTAGATGTTTCAGTTCTCCGCGTTCGCCTCGTTAACCTATGTATTCAGTTAACGATACCTGCAAGCAGGTGGGTTTCCCCATTCGGAAATCCTAGTCTCAAGTGCTTTTTACTAGCTTGACTAGGCTTATCGCAAGTTAATACGTCCTTCATCGCCTCCAACTGCCAAGGCATCCACCGTGTACGCTTAGTCACTTAACCATACAACCCAAACGGGTCTTTGTTTTGTGACAGTTTAACTTCGCCAGAAGTTAATATTGAATACTAAAGTAGATACCAATTAATCCGAGGATTAAATGGCACTGAATGATACTGCTATCATTCTTTTTTACTTTTGAAAACTCTGTACAAATACAATGTATTCATACGAATTTTATTATCAGCTTTTCCAAATTTTTAAAGAGCATATTAATTAGTTAACCCAAAGGGTAAAACTAACTAACAATCATCTGTGTGGACACTACGAACAAATAAGTTCTAAATCGTATAAGGAGGTGATCCAGCCCCAGGTTCCCCTAGGGCTACCTTGTTACGACTTCACCCCAGTCATGAATCACTCCGTGGTAAACGTCCTCCCGAGGGTTAGACTATCTACTTCTGGAGCAACCCACTCCCATGGTGTGACGGGCGGTGTGTACAAGGCCCGGGAACGTATTCACCGCGTCATTCTGATACGCGATTACTAGCGATTCCGACTTCATGGAGTCGAGTTGCAGACTCCAATCCGGACTACGACGCACTTTAAGTGATTCGCTTACTCTTCGCGAGGTTCGCAGCACTCTGTATGCGCCATTGTAGCACGTGTGTAGCCCTACACGTAAGGGCCATGATGACTTGACGTCGTCCCCACCTTCCTCCGGTTTATCACCGGCAGTCTCCTTAGAGTTCTCAGCATTACCTGCTAGCAACTAAGGATAGGGGTTGCGCTCGTTGCGGGACTTAACCCAACATCTCACAACACGAGCTGACGACAGCCATGCAGCACCTGTATCAGAGTTCCCGAAGGCACCAAACCATCTCTGGTAAGTTCTCTGTATGTCAAGTGTAGGTAAGGTTCTTCGCGTTGCATCGAATTAAACCACATGCTCCACCGCTTGTGCGGGCCCCCGTCAATTCATTTGAGTTTTAACCTTGCGGCCGTACTCCCCAGGCGGTCTACTTAATGCGTTAGCTTTGAAAAACAGAACCGAGGTTCCGAGCTTCTAGTAGACATCGTTTACGGCGTGGACTACCAGGGTATCTAATCCTGTTTGCTCCCCACGCTTTCGTACATGAGCGTCAGTGTTGACCCAGGTGGCTGCCTTCGCCATCGGTATTCCTTCAGATCTCTACGCATTTCACCGCTACACCTGAAATTCTACCACCCTCTATCACACTCTAGTTTGCCAGTTCGAAATGCAGTTCCCAGGTTGAGCCCGGGGCTTTCACATCTCGCTTAACAAACCGCCTGCGTACGCTTTACGCCCAGTAATTCCGATTAACGCTCGCACCCTCCGTATTACCGCGGCTGCTGGCACGGAGTTAGCCGGTGCTTCTTCTGTCAGTAACGTCACAGCTAGCAGGTATTAACTACTAACCTTTCCTCCTGACTGAAAGTGCTTTACAACCCGAAGGCCTTCTTCACACACGCGGCATGGCTGCATCAGGCTTGCGCCCATTGTGCAATATTCCCCACTGCTGCCTCCCGTAGGAGTCTGGGCCGTGTCTCAGTCCCAGTGTGGCTGATCATCCTCTCAAACCAGCTAGGGATCGTCGCCTTGGTGAGCCATTACCTCACCAACTAGCTAATCCCACTTGGGCCAATCTAAAGGCGAGAGCCGAAGCCCCCTTTGGTCCGTAGACATTATGCGGTATTAGCAGTCGTTTCCAACTGTTGTCCCCCACCTCAAGGCATGTTCCCAAGCATTACTCACCCGTCCGCCGCTCGTCAGCAAAGTAGCAAGCTACTTTCTGTTACCGCTCGACTTGCATGTGTTAGGCCTGCCGCCAGCGTTCAATCTGAGCCATGATCAAACTCTTCAATTAAAAAGTTTTATGTCTTTCGACAGCTCAATGAATTCTGAATTTATTTAATATCTTTCGATATTGAATTGACTGTGCTGAATAACTACCGAAGTAATTATTCTGTTGGTCACTCAGTTTAAATTGAGACTCTAAATTTGTTTGCCTCACTTAGTAAACTAAGCTTGGCTGTTAGAACTCAATCTGTACGAGTGCCCACACAGATGATTGCTTTATATTGTTAAAGAACGTTGCGATTAAAGCCTTAAACCTTATCTCGCTAGGGCTGCGCATATTACGCTTTCCTATTTTTTTGTCAACACTTAATTTTTAGTTTCTTTTAAAAGATTTAAAAGCTAAGTTTTACTCGACTCACTTACCGTTTGTTCAGCGCTTTTCATTGCTGCCTGCCGGGTCAGTGGATGCGCATTATAGGGATATTCTGGAGAGGGTCAATGCTTTATTTCAGTTTTATTAAATTAATTTCAATTTAGTACAATAACCATACAAACAAAGGGCTACAGGGCTGTTTTTGATTAAAAATCATTCACATAAGGCATGATTATTGAGAGGGGAGGAAGTAAAAGCGATTTATAGATAACCGCTACATCGCTTTTACTTAAAACTTTACTAATTACTGAGTTGTTATTTCCCATACGGCAATTGAGCCTGAGATTTCATTACCGATTATAAGCAGTGCTTCGTTTGTTGCACTTTGCGCTGCAGGAACAAATGTCATTCCTTCAGGAGCAAGATCGCCACTTATATCTGCACTTGGTTCTAAACCACGATTATAAAAGTAGTCTTGAAATTTCACATCGTAAGGGTTGGTTATATCAAACACCATTATTGTGCCCATACGCTCTAAGCCAACAAAAGCAAATAACCTATCGCCAACTTTACCTAATGTTAGCGCTTCGGGTTCTGCCCCTTTATCATCTGAGCGTGTATCGCCTTTATTTTCATCTTCGTTATTATTGAATGCATTGCCATGAACAGAAGCGGTTACTCGTGCAATTTGATCGCCTGAGTCAAACACCACCAGCCCATTGCTATCCCAAATGGTAAATGACCGTGCGCCATAAGCATAAAGCGATTCGTATTGGCCGTCGTTATTTTTATCACCTTTTACTGTTGTAACTTTTAAACGACCAATGTCGTTATCATCGTTATTTAAGTAATCGAAGTTAGCTGCGAGAGCTAGATCTTCTGCGCGGCTTTCATCTATATATGCCAAACACCCATCTTTAGCGTCATAATCAAGGCCGCCCTTGGCTATACAATCAGCTTCATCGCTTGCATCAAAAAAGTATTCGCGTGCATCACCCTCGTTGGCAGATACAATAAAGTTGGCTCCTTTCCAACTAAAACTTGCAATTGTATCTGGCTGATACATGCCATATAAACCAGGGTATGATTTAAAGTTAACACCGCCGTCTTTGTCTGAAGCGTCAAATTGTAAGTTTGACCAATCTTTAAAACCGAGCCCTTTTAGCTCAAGGGAATTATCTTCAAGGTTGATGATGGCTAGAGCGTTATTTTCTTGAATAGAGACATAAGCGTATTTATTATCCTTGGAAATGCTCACATATTCTGGCTCTAAATCCATCGCAACCGTGGTATTTATTAAATTACCATTAATAGTACGTCCAGTAGGATTGGCAAACACTAAGCCCTGCACTTCTAATTCTGCTTGCTTATTATTGTAAGCTTGAAAGTTTATGCTCAAAGCGGTATCGGCAATAGTGCCGTTATTGATATCGATAATGCTAATTGTGCCTTCGGGGTCGATACTGTAGTCGCCATTAGGTTCACCTTCATTAGCAACCACTACTTTTGCACCATCATGGCTAAATGTCACCATGTCGGGTAGGGCACCTACAGTTACATTTTTAATAAATACTGGTGTATCTCCGCCAATATTGTAAAACGCTATTTGGCCAGCTTCGCCCACGTTTGTAGCAGCCATTGCTACCGCTAATAATTGGTTATTTGCATCGATAGCTATGCTGTTTGCATCACCAGGCGTATTTTCATTTAGTGAGAGCGTAATGGCAGAGGCTAAGTTGGTCGCGGTTACAATACCTTCGTTATCTTTTACTAATGCTGCAGTGTCGAACGTATCGGCAGGAATGATATTCACAACTGCCTCGTCGCCAGAGCTATTAATGGCATAAATCCACTTTTTAGAGGCTTGGTAGGCGACTATTTCAGCTGCACCCTCTGGGCTTTGTGCATTGAGTACTGCGCGGCCAATAAGATTGATATTTAAAGCTGAATTTGCATTAGTGCCGTTTTCGCCATTATTACCCGCTGTACCTTGTACACCCTGTGCGCCATCTTGGCCGTCATCACCATCTAGTGAGCAACCAGTTAATAGTGATAGCAAAGAAAGGGCTATTATTGATTTGTTTAACATTATTGTTTTCCTGAGTGTTGTATTAGTTAAATATCAACACACAGGGATGACAACAGTATGGCATTTTTATTTATAGAATATTTAGGCAATAAAAAAGCGAGTTATGAAACTCGCTTTAAATATTTAATAAGTAATGATCATTACTATTTTTTAACTGGGCGTTTCCAACCATCTAAATTACGTTGCTTGCCACGTGCTACGGCTAGCTGATCATCCGCTACGGCATTGGTAATAACAGAGCCTGCACCCACAGTTGCTGTAGCACCAATGTTTACAGGAGCAACCAGTGACGAGTTAGACCCTATAAAGGCATTATTGCCAATAATGGTTTTTGCTTTATTAACCCCATCGTAGTTACAGGTAATTGTGCCTGCGCCAATATTCACTTTCTCGCCAATTTCAGCATCACCTAAGTAACTTAAGTGGTTTGCTTTAGAACCTTTGCCTAAACGGGTTTTTTTCATTTCGACAAAATTGCCAATGTGCGAGTCTTCTTCCATTACTGCACCAGGACGAAGGCGGGCGTATGGACCGAGTGTACATTGAGCCGCAACTGATGCATCTTCAATTAGTGTATTGGCTTTAATAATAACATTGTCACCGATGCTACAGTTTTTAAGTACACAGTTAGGTCCAATTTGTACGTTATTACCAAGCGTTACATTGCCTTCAAAAATAACGTTGATATCGATGAGGACGTCTTCCCCTGTTTTAACGTCGCCACGCACATCAATACGCGCAGGGTCGGCAAGAGTCGCCCCATTTAACATCAATTCTTCTGCTTGCCATGCTTGGTAAGCACGCTCTAAGCCTGCAAGTTGTACACGATTGTTTGCGCCTTCAACTTCCATTGGGTGATCTGGCTGTGCTGATGTAATTTCTACACCTTCACTGTGCGCCATAGCAACTATATCTGTTAGGTAGTATTCACCTTGAGCATTATTGTTAGACAAGTTACCTAACCATGTTTTTAAAAGCTTACCATTAACCGCCATAATGCCGGTGTTTACTTCGTTAATAAGTAACTGCTCTGCATTAGCATCTTTTTGTTCAACAATACCCACTAGCTTTCCATCAACACGTAGCATACGCCCGTAACCATTTGGGTTTGCTAAATTAACGGTTAATACTGCTAAGCCATTTTTAGGTGTCGCTGCTAATAAACGTTCAAGTGTAGATTGCTTAGTTAAAGGTACGTCACCGTATAAAACCAGTACAGTGTCGTTATCGTTAATATGAGGATTTGCTTGTGCCACTGCGTGGCCTGTACCTAGCTGCTCAGCTTGCAGTACCCAGTTTACGTTATTATCGGCAAGTTGTTGTTGTAATAATTCGCCGCCATGACCAAAAACTAAGTTAGTCGATGTAGCACCAAGTGCTTTAGCATTATCGATAACATGTTGCACCATAGGTTTACCGGCAACTTTATGCAATACCTTAGGTAAAGCTGAACGCATACGAGTACCTTTACCCGCAGCAAGAATGACTGTAGTCAGAGACATTAAAACAATATCCTTCTTTCTTTGTTTTATTGAAATGAGTAAGCGTGTGTAAATTCAACCAAGATCACGTAAGTCACATCATGTGCACTTACTCAGCAGCAATCTAGCAGTAGCCACTGAATCTAAGCTGAAATCATTATTCGCTTTATTTGTGACTATTGTAGCGAGGATTGGTGAAGGATATAAGTAAAATATTATGCGCGGCATCTACTAACCTAAAATTCAAAGCGTTATCCAACTTTAATTTTCAACCTGAGTTACTTTAAATATTTTATTATTATGTGCCGTAAGCAAACCGATAAATACAGAATTAACTGCTTCATTATAATCAATACTTCTTATTACCCTTGCGTTTTCTCCTTTGAAAACAACCTGGGGGGCGGTATCAAAACCTAAACTAAAATCATATAAGAAAACATTTATACCATCTGAATGAAGAAGTTTATTGCCATCTAGCGATAGAGAGTGCCTATATTTCACTGGATTTAACTCAAGCTCTTTAATGACTACATTTTTCCAACTATCAAAAATTTGTAGCTTGTTTTGTGCAGAAAGAAATATATATTTTGTAGTCGATAGTTGATCAAACCAGACAGCATTACTTATGGGCAATATAACGCTCTTCTTTGTTGTTCTGTCATAAACATAAGATGAAGTACTCGAAGAATGACTACCACGTACAATAAAGCCTATATTTTTATTTATCAAAAACTCAGTGTTAACAAGAGTACCATTCACCTGAATAGACTCTTTTAAATTAATAAGCTCAGTATCGCGAATTTCTATTGCCTTAGTAGTGATTCGTAATGCCTCTTCACCATCTCGTGACACTCTTAATAACGGATTAAAAGCAATGCTCGATTTTGTAGCTTCATCCAGAACTTGCAATTTATAAGTACGATTAGCCCCTATACTATTTTTGCTCCTAAGAAAAAATATATCTCCATTATTCGTTACTTGCGGGAGTATTTGACTTATTAAATGAGTACCAATAGATGTATCAGATAAGTTGAAATTATTTAAATCAATTTTATTAATATCAGTATTGTAAGGATATTGAAAGGCTAAGATTTCATTAGGACTAATAGGTAGAGTCATAGAGTAAGGCGACACTCCTTGCATTGCTGTTTTACTTAATAATTTTTGCTCAGATAAAGAATACTGAAATAAAATATTGTCTACATTGTCGTACCAAAGTAATGAATCTAACTCCTGGTTATACTTCAATGTCCAGATACGATTTTTAGTAGTATACAGATGAGTTTGAGCTCCCCCTTCAATATCTGTAATGTACAACTCACTAAAACCAAATTGATGCCGTTCAAAAACTACTTTATTTTTACCTTCTATATGCGCTAAAAATTTATCACCGTAAGAGTTTAGATTAGGAGAGCTTATTTGATACTCTTCACCTGTTATGAGGTTACGATTCATCAATACAGCAAGCTCATCCCGATGACGATAACCAAATTTAGAATATACGAGGTTAGTATCATTAATACCCTCCCCAGAAAAAGGCAAATGTGAGCAATCAAACAAATATCGACTCTCGCCAGCAAAGTTACTATCAACAATAAATACCTGACAATCCAAGCCATTACTTTGCCAGTAGATAATCTCATTATTGTTATATGACCAACCAACTGGATGTATTTCATAACCAGGTTTAATTAATAGCTTTTCTGTTCCCGTAGCAAGATCTTTATTGATTAAAATAAACTCTGAAGTTTCGTATTTTATAAGTGTAAAAACTAAATTTTTCTCATTAGGCGAAAGTGAGAGAAAAGTATGCACCCCTTCTTTCATGGATAATATTTCTTCTTGGTAGTTTTTATTGGTGACTTCTACCTCGTTATTTTTAGCTGCCCACTGATATACACCCGCTATGACGCTTACTAGCAGAACGGCTATTAAGACTAACACCCATAATACGTATTTTTTTATCACCGGCTTAGCGGCTTCTTTAGAATCTAGCTCATTGACTGGATTTGAGCTCTGGCTTTGGTAACCACTTTCTATAAACTCAACTTCTAGATCAAAACTATATCCTTTTCGATAATGTGTTTTGACAACTAAAGCAGCTTGGTTAGGGGATTTTAAGATTTTTCTAAGTTCTGATATCGCTCTATTTATCGCGTTATCATCAACATAACTTTGACACCAAACATCGTCAATTAGATTTTGGCGAGTGATAATAGTATTTTGATTTAAGATGAGGTAACTTAAAATTTTAAACAGTAGTGGCTCTAGCTCTTTTTCAACAATGCCATCACTAATTATTTGCCGCTTTATATTTAAACACCAAGCACCAAACTTTACTTCTACTACTGAATCCGGAAACTCTGCTTGTTTCATTTTTTCACTTACATAATATCCTTATAGCAGCTTATTTATCGCTTGATCCCCATAATAAACCACCACATCCCATTAACCGCAGGTTAACAGCTAAGTCTTTCAGTGTCATCTATTCAGGCACAAAAAAGCCCACATAAAGTGGGCTTTTAAAAACCAGATAGGCTTACTTTTTACGTAATTGCTGAATAACGCGTAGCTGAGCAATTGCTTCAGCTAGTTGCATTGCGGCTTGATTGTAATCAAGCTCAGCAGATGCACCTTTTGCCATTTGGGCTTCAGCGTCACGTTTAGCTTGCTCTGCAGCTTTCTCGTCCAGGTCTTCACCACGAACAGCTGTATCAGCAAGTACGGTCACTATGTTCGGTTGAACTTCTAGTGTACCGCCAGCAATATAGATGAGTTCTTCTTCACCAAATTGCTTAACTAAACGTACCATACCAGGTTTAAGGGCAGTTAGTAGTGGGGCGTGACCGGCGTTAACACCTAACTCACCTTCACTACCAGATACTTGAATAGATTCTACTAAACCAGAAAATAATTTCTCTTCAGCACTTACTACATCAAGATGTACAGTCATAGCTGCCATACTACCCTCCTAATTACATGCTTTTGGCTTTTTCTTGAGCTTCTTCGATAGAGCCAACCATGTAGAACGCTTGCTCTGGCATATCATCAAACTCACCGTTTAAGATACCTTTGAAGCCTGCAATTGTGTCTTTAAGTGAAACGTATTTACCTGGCGCACCTGTAAATACCTCTGCCACGAAGAATGGCTGAGATAGGAAACGCTGGATTTTACGTGCACGAGATACAAGTTGCTTATCTTCGTCAGAAAGCTCGTCCATACCTAGAATTGCGATGATGTCTTTAAGTTCTTTGTAACGCTGAAGAACTGTTTGAACGCCACGCGCTATACCGTAATGCTCTTCACCGATTACTTGTGGATCAAGCTGACGTGAAGATGAATCAAGAGGGTCTACCGCAGGGTAGATACCTAGTGATGCGATATCACGTGAAAGTACCACTGTTGCATCTAAGTGAGCAAACGTTGTTGCTGGAGACGGATCCGTTAAATCATCCGCAGGTACGTATACCGCTTGGATTGAAGTAATTGAACCAGTCTTAGTAGATGCGATACGCTCTTGAAGTACACCCATTTCTTCAGCAAGTGTAGGCTGGTAACCTACCGCTGATGGCATACGACCAAGAAGTGCTGATACTTCTGTACCCGCAAGTGTGTAACGGTAGATGTTATCTACGAAGAAAAGTACGTCGCGACCTTCGTCACGGAACTTCTCAGCCATAGTAAGACCTGTTAACGCTACGCGTAAACGGTTACCCGGTGGCTCGTTCATCTGACCGTATACAAGCGATACTTTATCAAGTACGTTTGAATCGTTCATTTCATGGTAGAAATCGTTACCCTCACGAGTACGCTCACCAACACCTGCGAATACTGAGTAGCCGCTGTGCTCGATTGCGATGTTACGGATAAGTTCCATCATGTTTACGGTTTTACCAACACCGGCACCACCGAATAAACCAACTTTACCACCTTTAGCGAATGGACATACAAGGTCGATTACCTTGATACCCGTTTCTAAAAGTTCAACTGAGCTTGATTGCTCTTCGTAAGTAGGTGCTGCACGGTGGATAGACATACGCTCGTCTTCACCGATTGGACCTGCTTCATCAATTGGCTCACCAAGTACGTTCATGATACGACCTAGGGTCTTAGTACCAACTGGAACTTGAATTGCTTCGCCTGTGTTTTCTACTGAAGCACCACGACGTAAACCGTCTGTAGTACCTAGTGCGATAGTACGTACCACACCGCCACCTAGCTGCTGTTGAACTTCTAAAGTCAAACCAGCTAAATCGCCATCTGTTACTTTTAGCGCGTCATATACGGCTGGCACGCTGTCTTGTGGAAATTCGATATCCACAACGGCGCCGATAATTTGGACGACCTTACCTAAACTCATGTCTATTCCTCTCGTTAATCTTTGCCTGAAGCATTAAACTGCTGCTGAACCAGAACAAATCTCACTAATTTCTTGTGTGATTGCTGCTTGGCGAGCTTTGTTATATACAAGCTGTAACTCATCCATAAGGTCACCGGCATTATCAGTTGCAGCTTTCATTGCAACCATGCGGGCAGCCTGTTCAGAGGCAGCGTTTTCAACTACACCTTGGTATACTTGAGATTCAATGAAACGTACTAACAAAGACTCTAAAATAGCCTCTGGGTTTGGTTCATATAAGTAATCCCACGCATGTGTAGATACTTCTTCTTCAGCTTTTGGCAAAGGGAGTAACTGATCTACTATTGGCTCTTGCTTCATGGTATTAACAAAGTTGTTATATACCAGGAATAAACGGTCAATTTTACCTTCAGAGAATGCATCTAGCATTATTTTTACCGGACCAATTACGTCCTGTACTGAAGGCTTATCTCCAAGACCTGCTTTTTTAGCAAGCACTTGACCACCAAAACGTTGAAAGAAGCCAGCTGCTTTACTACCTAAAGTAGCAAAATCAGCATCTACGCCTTTCTCTTTCCACGCTTTAATGTCTAATGCAACTTTCTTAAACTCATTTGAGTTTAAGCCGCCACATAGACCACGGTCAGTAGAGATAACAATATAACCAACTCGTTTTACTTCACGCTCTTCTAAGAACGGGTGAGTAAAATCAAGATTTGCTTGAGCAACACGACCAATCACTTTACGTAATTTTTCAGCGTATGGACGGCTTGAAGCCACTCGTTCTTGCGCCTTTTTCATTTTAGACGCAGCAACCATTTCCATTGCGCTAGTGATCTTTTGAGTATTTTTAATACTGCCGATCTTGCTTTTAATCTCTTTTCCGCTGGCCATGACTCTCTCTCCGAATCAAGGTGTGCTTTAGGATATAAAGCACACCATTAATAACTAAATTACCAAGTTTGCGTAGACTTGCACTTCTCTAGAAGTTCTTTAAGCTGCGCTTCGATCTCGGCGTTGTAGTTACCAGTTTCATTGATTTGAGCCATAAGCTCTGCGTATGTGCTATTTGCGAAAGAAAGTAATGCCGCTTCGAAATCCATGATTTTAGAGATTTCGATGTCTTGCAAGTAACCTTTCTCAGCTGCGAATAACGACAAAGACATTTCAGCAACAGACATTGGCGCGTACTGTTTCTGCTTCATTAGCTCTGTTACACGCTCACCATGCTCAAGTTGAGCACGAGTAGCATCATCAAGGTCAGACGCGAACTGCGAGAACGCAGCTAATTCACGGTACTGAGCTAGGGCTAGACGAATACCGCCACCTAGTTTCTTAACGATTTTAGTTTGTGCAGCACCACCAACACGCGATACCGAGATACCAGCATTTACTGCCGGACGGATACCTGAGTTGAATAAGTCAGTTTCTAAGAAGATCTGACCATCGGTGATAGAGATAACGTTTGTCGGTACGAACGCAGAAACGTCGCCGCCTTGAGTTTCAATGATAGGCAATGCCGTCAATGAACCTGTTTTACCTTTCACTTCACCATTAGTGAACTTTTCTACGTAATCAGTGTTTACACGTGATGCACGCTCTAAAAGACGCGAGTGAAGGTAGAATACGTCACCTGGGTATGCTTCACGGCCTGGTGGACGCTTAAGTAGCAATGAGATTTGACGGTAAGCAACAGCTTGCTTAGATAAATCATCATATACGATTAATGCGTTTTCACCACGGTCACGGAAGTATTCACCCATAGTACAGCCCGAGAACGGTGCTAAGTACTGAAGTGCCGCAGATTCAGAAGCAGATGCTACAACTACGATAGTATTTGCAAGTGCACCGTGCTCTTCTAATTTACGTACTACGTTAGCAATAGTAGATGCTTTTTGACCAACCGCTACGTACACACACTTAACGCCTGTGTCTTTTTGGTTGATGATTGCATCGATTGCTAGTGCAGTTTTACCTGTTTGGCGGTCACCGATAACAAGCTCACGCTGACCACGACCAACTGGAATCATCGCATCGATAGATTTGTAACCAGTTTGTACTGGCTCATCTACTGATTGACGCTCGATTACACCTGGTGCAATTTTTTCTACAGGTTCAAAACCGTCGTTATCTAAAGCGCCTTTACCATCGATAGGAGCACCTAGCGTGTTTACAACACGACCAAGTAGACCCGCACCAACAGGAACTTCTAAGATACGACCAGTAGTGTATACTTTTACGCCTTCTGTAAGGTCAGCGTAAGGACCCATTACTACTGCACCAATTGAGTCACGCTCAAGGTTTAGTGCGATAGCATAACGGTTGCCAGGAAGCTCAATCATCTCACCTTGCATACAGTCAGCTAGACCGTGGATGCGAATGATACCGTCAGTAACAGATACAATTGTACCTTCGTTACGAGCTTCACTTACAACTTCGAACTTCTCAATACGTTGTTTGATCAGATCTGAAATTTCAGTGGAATTAAGTTGCATGCTCTTTTTCCCAATTACGATTGTAGTGTTGTGGCTAAGCGATTTAATTTACCGCGTAAAGAGCCGTCAATTACAGTGTCGCCAGCCTTAATAATAAGGCCGCCAACTACTGTAGCGTCTTCACTACAATTCAGCTTAACTTTGCGTGCGAAACGTTTTTCAAGTGCCGCTACCAATGATTCTTGCTGGGCTGCAGCAAGAGGAGTTGCCGAAATCACATCAATATCGATTTCTTTTTCATAGTCTGCTTTTAAAGCAGAAAATAAATGGGCAACTTCAGGTAGTGCAATCAAACGTCCATTTTCAGCCATCACCTTAACTAGGTTCTGACCTTGTTCGTTGAGCTGCTCACCACATAAGTTAATAAATAACTCAGCTTGTGCGGTAGCAGTAGGCAATCCAGCTAAAATGGTAGATGCCTGTTCATTGCTGGCAACGTGGCCAGCAAAGAACAACATGTCATTCCAGCTATCAATAGCGCCTTTTTCAACGGCAAGTTCAAAAGCCGCTTTAGCGTATGGGCGAGCGATAGTAGTCAATTCAGACATGCTCATACCCTCCTAATTACAGCTCAGCGACAAGTTTTTCAACGATGTCACTATGTGCGGCTTGATTGATTTCGCGCTCTAAAATTCTTTCTGCGCCAACCACTGCCAGAGTTGCTACTTGCTTACGTAGCTCTTCTGTCACACGGTTACGCTCTGATTCAATTTCAGAGTGCCCTTGAGCAATAATTTTTTCACGCTCTTGCTGACCACGAACAGTTTCTTCGTCAACAATTAGCACGGCACGCTTTTTAGCTTGATCAATGATATCAGCCGCTTGAGCCTTTGCATCTTTAAGCTGTTCTGCAGCTTTCTGTTGCGCTAGTTCTAAGTCTTTCTCGGCTCTATCAGAGGCAGCTAAACCATCTTCGATTTTCTTCTGGCGAGCTTCAATTGCACCGTTTAGTGGTGGCCATACGTATTTCATACAAAATAATACGAACACCGTAAACGCAATTAATTCACCGATAAGAGTGGCGTTTAAGTTCACAACCGCTCCTCCTTAAATAGTAAGCTGTTCAAAAAATAAAATTAAAGTACGAACAACAATACCATCGCGATACCAACACCAATCATTGCTACAGCATCGATTAGACCAGCAAGGATAAACATTTTAACTTGAAGCGATGGTGCTAGCTCAGGTTGACGTGCACATGCTTCAAGGAATTTACCGCCCATGTTACCAAAACCGATTGCTGTGCCGATTGCACCGAAACCGATAAGTAAAGCTACTGCGATGTATTTTAAGCCGTTTAATAATTCTAAAGCTTCCATTTATTTCTCCAAAGTTTCAATTGTATTAAAAGTAAAAGTAAAATTGTAAATATAGTAATTAGTGATTATCTGAACTTGCCATGCTTAGGTATACGATTGTAAGCATCATGAATACGAATGCCTGCAATACGATTACTAAGATATGGAATACAGCCCACACAAAGTGCAACGGTAGTTGCATTAAACCTACAGCACCTATAAGGATGAAGATTAACTCACCTGCATATAAGTTACCGAACAAACGCAGAGCCAGTGAAAACGGCTTAGAAACCAATGCGATAAGCTCTAGTAATAGGTTGAATGGAATTAAAAGAATCTGCATAGCTGTATTGTTTGAACTAAACGGGTGAAGTGTTAGTTCTTTAATAAAACCGCCGATACCTTTGATTTTAATAGAGTAACCAATCATTAGAATGAACACGCCAAGCGCAAGTGCAGCTGTCATGTTGATATCTGTAGTTGGTACGATTTTCATGTATACGTCGTGTGAATCCATACCGAATGCAGTTTCGCCAACAAAGCCAGCAAATGCAGGTAGGAAGTCAACTGGGATTAAATCCATTAAGTTCATTAAGAATATCCAAACGAATATTGTTAATGCTAATGGTGCAATTAGCTTACTTTTACCGTGGAAGGTATCGCGTACGTTGTCGCCAACGAACTCAACAACCATTTCAATGAAACATTGAAGTTTTCCAGGTACACCCAGAGTTGATTTTTTTGCGGCACTACGGAAGATCCATAAAAATATTAGACCTAGTCCGATAGACCATGCGAGGGTATCTATATGCCATGTCCAGAAGCCACTATCCGTACATGCTTTATTGAAGGCAAGACCAGCGTCGGTCGAGCACATCTTAGCATTGGTTAAGTGGTGCTGAATATGGCTAGATAGAGTAACTTCTTCTGCAGCCATGTTATATCCCAAAAGTTAATGTTTAAAAAAAACGGGTGTAAACAATCCTGTAAACAACACCAACACATAAGCACAAAAGAAAGGTAGCAGTACTACCGGATAAAGCTTTAGCATTAGTGCAAACAAAACGATTGTTAGCATAAATTTTAATCCGTTGCCGCGTTTTAACGAGGCATACGCTTGATTTGCTCGACTTGCACCCATATATCTGAATGCATAAAGCGCAAATACAAAGTTAGGAAGTACTGCGACTGCGCCACCAGCTAGAGCTGAAAGTGCGGCATTGGTTTCCCAACCTATAAAAATTATTAGTGCAGCTAAAAGGGCTACAAATCCCTGAAGGCAAATTAATTTTAATGCGGCAAGCCTATACGGGCTCGCTAACTTATTAGTCACTTTTAATTAACCTTTATGACGCTCTAATTGTCAGGGTATGAAAACTGGCGAAATTATACTTAATCCTGCCAGTTTTGCAACTTGAGTAGGTGCTTTGTAACACAAAATCGCTGTAAATGTCCCTTTTTAGACATCCAATGAATTAATGGTGGGAATAGTCTTGATTGATACGGTTTAAAATACCGTCTAACTCGTCAAGATTAGTGTAAGAAATAACCAACTTCCCTTTGCCTTTTTTGTTGTAATTTATTTCTACCTTTGCCCCTAGGTTATCAGCAAGCTGCTGCTCTAACTGTTTAACATCTGGGTCTTTTTCTATTACTTCTTTTGCTGGAGCTGGCTCTAAAATAGAGCGTACTAGTTTTTCTGTTTCGCGAACGGTCAATGCCTTTGCAACAGCTAAACGGGCTGCATCTGATTGCACTTCACCTTCAAGTGCTAACAGGCAACGTGCGTGGCCCATTTCAATGTCACCATGCTCTAACAAAATTTTTACATCGTTATTTAGATTATTTAAGCGTAATAAGTTAGTCACGGTCGTACGTGATTTACCAACGGCATCAGCCACTTGTTGATGCGTTAACTCAAACTCATTAAGCAACCGATTAAGTGCAATCGCTTCTTCCATAGCGTTTAAGTCTTCACGCTGAATATTTTCAATCAGAGCAATAGCAACGGCAGCTTCATCAGGTACGTCTTTAATAATACAGGGTACAAACTCAAGCTTAGCTATTTGCGCAGCACGCCAACGACGTTCACCAGCAATAATCTCGTAGCTGTTATGCGCAACAGGGCGCACAACGATAGGTTGAATAATTCCTTGTGAGCGTATCGAACTGGCGAGTTCTTCGAGTGCCTCTTCAGACATGTCTTTACGAGGTTGGTACTTACCTGAGTGTAAAAGCTCGATCGGTAGTTTTTGTAACTCACTGTTACTAGGCTGCGCTGCATTTTCAACTGCGCTGGTTACGTTAGCATTGTCCTGTTCCTTGCCTTCGCTTGGTGCAGGTTTAGATGAACTTAAAAGCGCATCGAGTCCTCGGCCTAAACCTCGTTTTTTAGCAGACATGTTATTTTTTTACCTCAAAGTTAGGCGACAACGGGAGTTGTTTTTTCTTTTCTGCGTAGCATTTCACCAGCGAGAGCTAAATAAGCTTTCGCGCCACTTGATGCTCGATCGTAGTACATTGCTGGGGCACCAAAACTTGGGGCTTCTGCAAGTCGAACATTACGTGGGATCACCGTACGGTATACTTTATCGCCAAAATGTTGTTTTAATTGTTCTGATACATCATTTGCTAGTCGATTACGCGGATCGTACATAGTACGAAGTATGCCTTCAATCTGTAAGTTAGGGTTAACTAACTTAGCAAGTTGCGTAATCGTGTCCATTAACGCTGTTAATCCTTCCAATGCATAATATTCACATTGCATAGGTACTAAAATAGAATCGGCAGCAGCCATGGCATTAACGGTTAACATATTTAAAGAAGGCGGGCAGTCTATAAAAATAAACTCATACTGATCTTGTATTTTTTCAAGCGCGTTACGCAAACGTACTTCTCGCGCAAATAATTCCATCAGCTTAACTTCTGCAGCGGTCACATCACCGTTTGCAGCAATCATATGATATTCGCCTGAGGTTTCTTTAATAATCACTTCATCAATAGGCTTATCTTCTATGAGCAAGTCATAGATAGTAGGGACGTCACCATATTTGTCGACGCCACTGCCCATGGTCGCATTGCCTTGCGGATCGAGATCTATTAACAGCACTTTACGCTTCGTTGCAGCCATAGATGCAGCGAGATTAACGGCAGTGGTAGTTTTACCTACTCCACCTTTTTGATTTGCTAATGCGATGACTTTTGCCACAGTGTCTCTGATCCCTAGTCTTTAGAAAGAATTATTAAATGTCGTTGTGCATCTAAATCCGGTACTTCTAATGCAATTTTTTGCTCAAACTTAACACCTGTAGGGAGTGAGTCTAATTCCTCACTTGGAAATACCCCTTTAAGTGCAATGAACTTACCTGAATGATCAATTAAGTGCGAGCACCAGTCAATCATATCTTGTAACGATGCAAATGCACGACTTAGTACGCCATCTAATTTAACACTTGGTTGATATTCTTCAACTCTTGACTGCACCGGGGTGACATTATCAAGACCAAGCTCATGTTTAACATGCATTAAAAAACGTACACGTTTACCTAAACTATCTAATAATACAAACTGCGTTTCAGGTAAGGCAATAGCTAACACTATGCCCGGTAAACCAGGACCTGTGCCAACATCAATATAATGATGACCGGTCAAGTGAGGAGCAACAACTAAGCTATCCATTATATGTTTAACCATCATTTCTTGAGGCAAACGTACCGAGGTTAAGTTATAGGCTTTATTCCACTTATCGAGTAATTCAACATAGCGGACAAGTTGTTGCTGTTGTTTTTGTGTTAGCGCAATATCAGTTTGCGCTAACAAAGTTGTTAATTGTTGCTGTAACACAATGTACCTTTACCGTTACGCAGTTTTGCGTAACAAGCCTTGCTTCTTCAGATACACTAATAATAGCGAAATCGCCGCTGGGGTGATACCAGAAATACGCGAAGCTTGGCCGATAGTGTCTGGACGAGCATCAATTAGCTTTGCAACTACTTCGTTTGATAAACCAGAGACGGTTTTATAATCAAACTCTTTTGGTAAGATTGTTTCTTCATGACGAAGCTGCTTATTGATCTCATCTTGTTGACGCGCGATATAACCTGCGTACTTTGTATGAATTTCAACCTGTTCTAGGGCGGCCTGATTAGTGAACTCAGATCCGAGTCCTTCGATCGCCATCAAGTCGTTATAACGCACTTCTGGACGACGCAGTAATTCTTCTAAGCTGGCTTCACGCACAAGTGGGGTTTTTAGTAATTCGTTTACTTTATTAACCATGGCATGATCTTTATGGATCCAGGTATCTTTAATACGCTGTTTCTCTTTAGCGATCACTTCCATTTTTTCGTTGAATGCTTGCCAACGTTCATCGTTAACTAAACCTAGTTCACGACCTTTTTCAGTTAAACGAATATCAGCGTTATCTTCACGAAGTAGCAAACGGTATTCAGCGCGGCTAGTAAACATACGGTACGGTTCTTTTGTACCCAGTGTTGCTAAGTCATCAATCAGTACGCCAACATAGGCTTCATCACGACGTGGTGTCCACGACTCTTTACCTTGTACTTGTAATGCTGCATTCATACCTGCGATCAGACCTTGCGCACCCGCTTCTTCGTAACCGGTAGTACCATTAATTTGACCAGCAAAAAATAAGCCATCAATAAACTTTGTTTCTAATGATTGTTTTAAATCGCGTGGATCAAAAAAGTCATATTCAATAGCATAGCCAGGACGACAAATATGTGCGTTCTCAAAGCCGGTGATCGATTGCACAATTTCTAACTGCACATCGAACGGTAAGCTAGTTGAAATACCGTTAGGGTATAACTCGTATGACGTTAAACCTTCTGGCTCTACAAATATCTGGTGTTTATCTTTATCAGCAAAACGGACAATTTTATCTTCAATGGACGGACAGTAACGTGGGCCTATTCCTTCGATAACACCTGAGTACATAGGTGAGCGATGTAAGTTTTTGCGAATAACATCATGTGTTTTTTCATTGGTGTAAGTGATGTAACACGGAATTTGTTGTGGATGGTCGCTTTGTTTACCCATAAATGAGAATACCGGTGTTGGTGCATCACCTGGTTGTTCTTGCATTTTACTAAAATCAACAGTCCGGGCATCAATACGCGGTGGCGTGCCGGTTTTTAAACGATCTACTCTAAATGGTAATTCACGTAAGCGATCAGCTAAGGCAATTGAAGGCGGATCGCCAGCTCGGCCACCTTTGAAATTTTCAAGGCCGATATGAATTTGACCGCCTAAGAATGTACCCACGGTTAGTACCACACTAGGTGCACTAAAACGTAAACCCATTTGTGTCACCACACCGGTTACACGATCATTTTCAACGATTAGATCATCACATGATTGCTGAAAAATCTTTAAGTTTTCTTGGTTTTGAAGTGTGTTTTGAATAGCCGCTTTGTACAAGGCACGATCCGCTTGTGCACGCGTCGCTCGTACAGCAGGGCCTTTAGAAGAATTCAGCGTGCGGAATTGGATCCCGCCTTTGTCAATAGCTTGCGCCATTGCGCCACCTAGGGCATCAATTTCTTTAACCAGATGGCCTTTGCCAATGCCACCAATTGCTGGGTTACAAGACATTTGACCAAGGGTATCCATATTGTGAGTCAGCAGCAGGGTATTCATCCCCATACGGGCAGCTGCCAATGCGGCTTCAGTGCCTGCATGTCCACCACCTACTACGATAACGTCAAAATTTTCGTGAAAAATCATTAATGGGATCCTACTTAAATCAAACCAGTAAACTTCAAAAGGGAGCGTATTCTACCTAGAAATTAGCAGAAGATAAATGATTAAACAGTGCTCAAGATCTAAGTAAGTGATCTCTAATAATATAAAGGATCTTTTAAAGAGATCTTTTAATACTATTACTACTACTGATCGGGTTTTCTGTTGATAAGCTTTAGATCATGATTAAAAACATATAATTAGATCGGATCTAAAGGTGTTAGTATGATCGGATCTTCAGGCAAATAAGCTCTGATCAAAACAGGCTGTTATACACAGGCCGATCAAGTCTCGATCTTATCCCATGGATAAGCATGGCTAAAAAAGCAGTTTAATCAGTGTTTATCCACAAAACTTATTAAATTATTAGCAAATTGTGGGTAACTTTATTTATAACTTTTCGCTTGATCTTTCTATTTTAAACCTGTCTGTGCTATCCATGAGTCTAACCAAGCTAAGGCCGTATCTTCGGGCAGTGCTTCATCAAGAATATTAAGCTCTAAACGTTGTGCTACTTTTACAGCGCCTTTTTGGCTTAAAAGAGTATCTACATTACGCCCTGCAAGGTTATAAGTGTCGTAACTAGTATCGCCAAGTGCAATAACCGAATACTTTAAATGTGAAAGATCATCCACTTGAGATACTTGTTCGATAAAACCAATCAGGTTGTCAGGGTAATCACCCGCACCGTAGGTTGATGTACAAACTAACCAAATAGTATTTTGTTGATCTATTTCATTAAATTCAGGTTGATCATGTAGTTGGCTATTAATCCCTTGGTTGTTAAGTGCATCATTTAACTGCTCTGCAACGTACTCGGCGGATCCCATTTGACTACCAACGATAATATTTACTGAACTCATGAATATGGCTGATCACTATTAGTTTTAATTGCTGCCTATGATAGCTCAGTGAGTATAACAGTAAAGTTAAGAGTGTTATTTTGTATAACTATTTTTGTGGTAATTTAAGCCTTGGTATTAACTGCTTGCTTAACTTATTGATTATTAATGATTTAACAAAATATCTTTAAATGTAATCTTCTGATCAAGTTGTTGATAAGGTTGGGGAAAGCTCTGCTTAACTAAAAACCAATATTATTAATAATTTGCTAAGTTATTGATTTTATATTGAGTGTTAACCACCAGCTAGTACAAATTTATAGATAAAGGCGTGTTGATCTTAGTGTGGATACAAAGCATGTTGATAACTTAAAGTTGGGATCGAAAATAATTTTAAAAAATGATCTATTTATGCAGATCAGACTAAAAATCCATTTTTATTTTCTAAAAATCGCTATTTAGCTTATTTAAACACAGCATATTTTTACTTTTTATCGCTTTTAACTCATTTTCAAGGCAATAAAACCCCAATTGTGGATAACTGATCTGCAAAAAAATAATTTTCATCAATTTAAACTAAGAAATTAACTATATTTTGCTGGTGGAGTGGGCGATCAAACTTACTTTTTAGGTACGTTTTATTTTTATGGTTTGATAATTACCTATGCCCCAGCTTGAAAAGCTAATGTAATAGGTTCTCTTTTAAGGCGGAATAAGCTTAATTTTTTACTATTAATGTAGGTAGTTTATCTGTTGTTTGGTGTGATTATAGGTTTAGCTCATCTGCCTTAAACACATTTTTAAACATGAATGGAGGCTAATATTGGTGCAATTTAGCTATATTTTTTAGTCTGTTTGGTTTTTAAAGTGAGTTATTAAAATACATTTTGGCGAGTCGATATTAAAAATAGTAGGACATTAAAAAGGGCACCTAGGTGCCCTTAATGATTAAATTATTAGTTCAACTATTTACCGATACAGAACGAGCTGAAAATTTTGCCAAGCAAATCATCAGAAGTAAATTCACCAGTTATTTCGTTAAGATACTGCTGTGTTAAACGCAGTTCTTCAGCGAGGATTTCACCGGCCACGTGCATCTCTAATTGTGTTTTACCGGTATCTAAGTGATAGGCTGCGTGTTCCAGTGCATCTAAGTGACGACGGCGTGCCATAAACCCGCCCTCTGTGGCACCATCAAAACCAATGCAGGCTTTTAAGTGCTCACGCACTAGTTCTATACCGTCAGCATTTTTAGCGCTTAAACTGATGACCGGATATTGTTGCTCTTGATCCATACCAACCGTATCACCAGATAAATCGGCTTTATTCCTGATCACGGTTACGCCCATACCTTGGGGTAATTTAGCCATAAATTCAGGCCAAATAGCATGTGGATCGGTATCAGTTGTATCGGTACCATCAAGCATAAATAATACCCGATCGGCTTGGTTTATTTCATCCCAGGCACGTTCAATACCTATTTGCTCAACTTTATCTGGGCTTTCTCGTAAGCCTGCGGTGTCGATTATATGCAGTGGCATACCATCTATATGTATATGCTCACGTAATACGTCACGAGTGGTGCCAGCTATTTCAGTTACGATGGCCGCTTCTCGCCCTGCTAATGCATTAAGTAAGCTTGATTTACCTGCATTAGGACGACCTGCAATAACGACACGCATACCTTCGCGCATTATGCTACCTTGTTTGGCTTGATTGGTTACGGCATTAAGCTGCTCAATAATGGCATTCAAATCACCGCCGACTTTTCCGTCTGATAAAAAATCGATTTCTTCATCAGGAAAATCAATAGCCGCTTCTACATACATACGTAAGTGAATGACTTTTTCTACTAAGGTTTCTATGTGCTTAGAGAATTGGCCTTGAAGTGACTGTAGGGCGCTTTTAGCCGCTTGCTCACTGGTTGCATTAATTAAATCTGCAATAGCTTCAGCTTGAGTTAAATCAAGCTTGTCGTTCATGAACGCACGCTCAGAGAATTCACCAGGCTTTGCTAAACGTACACCGTCTATTTTACTTATTTCTTTAAGTAGCATATCAAGGACAACAGGGCCACCATGGCCTTGAAGTTCGAGTACGTCTTCACCGGTAAATGAGTGTGGGCCGGCAAAGTAAATTGCAATACCTTGGTCAAGCTGATCCCCTGCAAGGTTATTAAAAGGCACGTAGTCGGCAAAGCGAACTTTAGGGACTTTGCCAATTATTTTTTCAGCAACCTGTTTGGCTAGGTTTCCTGAAACGCGAATAATACCAACACCGCCTCGGCCTGGGGCAGTGGCTTGTGCTGCAATTGTATCGTGATTTATCATGCGGTTTATTTGCCAACTTAAATAACGTAATGGCGGTATTGTAACCTATCAAATAGGCACTCGCGAATGCTGTTATAAAAAATTGGCAATAAAAAAGGCGACCTAAGTCGCCTTTATATAAGTAGGGAGGATTAATCGCCCCTTACTTTAATACCTTTCTTTTCCATGCCACGGTAGATGATTAACATCTGGACAATAGAGATAAGGTTAGACACTAACCAGTAAAGTACTAAACCAGATGGGAACCATAAGAAGAACACAGAGAAGATAACCGGCATAAAGGTCATCATTTTTTGCTGCATTGGATCGGTAACCGTCATAGGTTGTAGTTTTTGCGTTATAAACATACTCGCACCAAATAAGATTGGTAATACGTAGTATGGGTCTTTCGCAGAAAGGTCAGTTAGCCAAAGTACAAATTCAGCGTGACGAAGTTCTGTAGACTCTAAGAATACATAGAACAAGGCTAAGAAGATTGGCATTTGCAGTAAAATTGGGAAACAGCCACCCATAGGGTTTACTTTTTCTTTACGGTACATTTCCATCGTCGCTTGGCCGAATTTTTGACGATCATCGCCATACTTTTCTTTTAGCGCCTTCATCTTAGGCTGTAATGCACGCATTTTAGCCATTGAGGTGTACTGTGCTTTAGTCAGTGGGTACATTAATGATTTAACAATAATAGTGATGGCAATAATTGCTACACCCCAGTTACCTAAAATACTGTGTAACCATTTTAATAGCACAAATAAAGGTTGAGAAATAAACCATAACCAACCGTAATCAACGGTTAAGTCTAAGTCAGTGTGAATCGCTTCAAGTTTATCTGACTCTTTAGGGCCCATGTAATAAGTCGCAGTAAGTACTTGCTCACTACCAGCTTGAACATTTACCGCTTCGTCTTTAACACCAATAATAGCCGCGTTACTTTTAGTGATTAAACTATAAAGTGTATTTGCTTGATCTTGCATTGGTACCCAAGCACTTACAAAGTAATGCTGTATAAAGGCAACATAACCACCTTGGGTGTTTATGTTTAGGTTTTTATCGGCCATATCTGAAAAACTATACTTTTCGTATGGTTCTTCATCAGTACCGTATGCAGCCCCTAAATAGTTTTGATCAACCATGCTGCCTTTTTCTTGTACGGTACGCTTTATTTGTGTGTAAAGCTGAACTTGTACTGGCGAGCTAGTGGTGTTGTTAACTTTATATTCTAAGCCAACATCATATTGACCCTTTTTGAATACATAGGTTTTAGTGAAACTTACACCGTTACTATCAGTAAACTGAAGAGGAACACGAAGTTCATCACCCGTTAAAGTATAAGAAGTTTGTTCTGATTGGTAAGTAGGACGACCATTTGCTGATGCATCTGGGCCATTTAAACCAATTAAACCACTTTGTGAAAAGTATTGTTTACCATCAAACTCACCAAGTAGCATGTAAGGAACATCACTGCCTTTGGTTTCTTTATAATCAATTAAGTCTGTTTCAACAATGTCACCACCTTTGGTGTCAATTTTTACTTTAAACACGTCTGTTGTAATATTTATAACAGCGCGTTTAGCTAAAGTTGTTGAAGCAGGTAAACCTGAGTCTGATGAAGCTGGAACATAATCATCTGATTCTGGTGAATTTGCTTTTAGTGTTTGTGTAGTGGCACTAGGATCGGCTTTTGGCGTGTTGTAGTCATTATTCCACTCTTGAAATAATAAAAACGACACTAGCATTAGGCCGATGAATAAAAACGTGCGTTGCGATTCCATAACAGCTCTTATTTCTCGTGTTGGTGGTTAATACGGGTTAATTTTTCAGGAACGGGGTCGTCTCCACCTGAATGTAAAGGATGGCATTTTAATATGCGTTTAACAGCTAACCAACTCCCTTTTACCGATCCATGCAAATTAATTGCTTGAATAGCGTAACTAGAGCATGTTGGATTAAAACGACAATGCGGACCTAATAGCGGGCTAATCCACTTTTGATAACCGCGGATAAATAAAACTAAACAACGTGTTGGTAAAGCAGCAAGTGGTTTAAGTAACCTCATGTTGTACATGCCCCTACGTTATGTTTAGTGAATAGATACCATGTATTTAAAGACTCACTATGAGATTTTAAACGCATGATTAAAAGGTGAGCTAAAGATACCTTAATTAACCCTGTAATTCTATTGCTATTGGGTTTGTTTAGTCGATTTAGCTGATTTGTTTGGGCGTTTTTTAAATGGTGGCGGTTTAGGGGCACCAGGTTTGCAGCGTTCATTAATCTTACGCCACAGCTTTGTAAGTTGTTTGGTTAATTCTTCATTAGACTGTTCATCAATGCCACTTTTAACCATCAACACAATATCAATATTATCGAGTGTGTGTTGATTTAAACGAAAACTTTCGCGAGCAAGACGTTTAATTCGGTTTCGTTGACATGCCTTTTTTACACGTTTTTTAGCAACAGTAAGGCCTAACCTAGGTTTTGACTGGTCACTTGGTTTTGCTAATAAGGTAAAGAAAGGAGTTGCAGCCCGAGCGGGTTCGTTAAATATGCGAGAGTAATGCGAGGGAGTTAACAGACGTAACTCCCTGCCAAAGCTAAAGTCTTCCACTTATAAATTAAGCAGAAAGAACTTTGCGGCCTTTAGCACGGCGACGAGCTAATACTTTACGGCCATTTACAGTTGCCATACGAGCACGGAAACCGTGTGTACGTTTGCGTTTTAAAACGCTAGGTTGAAAAGTTCTTTTCATAACAATCTCATCCGATCGGTTAAAGTTAAAACATCCTATGCAGGTCGCGATCCTGGCACAGGTGCCATTGCGAGCGCGAGATATTATAGATGAAGTGACGAAAAGTCAATCATAATAGAGTGCGTAAAGCATGTTTATTTATGATCAATTTTCATGATCCGATAGGATCATCATAAATAAGAAGTTTTCCACAGCCCCTGTATAAAAAGTGAATAAAAGCATGGGAAAAGTAAATTAGATCGTAAATTGTGGTCGCGATCTGCTGCCAGTTTTGTTATGATCTCTAATCAAGCTTTAAAATAAAAAGCTATTTAAATCAGTCTGTTATTATATTTATACATCGATATCAACAATTTTACAAAAATCAATCTTTTACTTGTGGATAAAGTGCATTCATAATAGTCGGTCTTGGGCTGCTTATTGAGCCATTTAAACGCAATACAGGTGTGATTTTTGAATCATTATTGATGTGCGGGAATAAAAATTATATCTCTGGGAGTTTTACTGTGTATCTGTCGGTTTGGCAAAGTTGTTTATATGTATTGCAAGATGAATTGCCTTCGCAGCAATTCAGTATGTGGGTCAGACCACTTCAAGCAGAAAGTACCGAAGATACCTTGACGATTTATGCGCCTAATCGTTTCGTACTTGATTGGGTGAGAGAGAAGTACTTAAATAGAATAAATGAATTATTGGTAGAAATTTGTGGTGTAGAAGCACCCGAGTTACGCTTTGATGTAGGTAGTAAGCCGCTATTAAATGCACAAGCTGCACCGGTGGTTGAAACACAATCAGCCCCAAGCACGCAATCAACGGCAAAACAACCACCTCGAGAACAAAAACCGGTTGTAGAACCAGCTCCTAAATCTGGTTATAAATCAAACATTAAAGAAAACTATACCTTTGATAGCTTTGTTGAGGGTAAATCTAACCAATTAGCAAAAGCGGCTGCCACTCAGGTAGCAGACAACCCTGGCTCTGCATTTAACCCTGTATTTATTTACGGTGGTACAGGCTTAGGTAAGACGCATTTATTACATGCGGTAGGCAACGGTATTATGGCCAATAAGCCCGATGCTAAAATTGTTTACATGCATTCAGAACGTTTCGTTCAAGACATGGTTAAAGCACTGCAAAATAATGCGATTGAAGAGTTTAAGCGTTATTACCGTAGTGTTGATGCATTAATGATTGATGACATTCAATTTTTTGCTAATAAAGAACGTTCTCAAGAAGAATTCTTTCATACCTTTAATGCATTATTAGAAGGTAACCAACAAATTATTTTAACCTCTGACCGTTACCCTAAAGAGATTGAAGGGGTTGAAGATCGCCTTAAATCTCGTTTTGGTTGGGGATTAACCATCGCGATTGAGCCGCCAGAGCTTGAAACACGCGTTGCTATTTTGATGAAAAAAGCCCAGCAAAGTAAAATTAACTTACCGCATGAAGTGGCATTTTTTATTGCGAAAAAATTACGTTCAAACGTACGTGAACTTGAAGGGGCATTAAACCGTGTAATTGCTAACGCAAACTTTACCGGCCGCCCAATATCTATCGACTTTGTAAAAGAAGCACTGCGTGATTTATTAGCGCTGCAAGACAAACTAGTCACCATCGACAACATTCAACGTACGGTTGCTGAATACTATAGAATACGTGTATCTGATTTACTGTCTAAGCGCCGTAGCCGCTCTATAGCAAGGCCTCGCCAAGTAGCCATGGCATTATCTAAAGAACTCACTAATCACAGCTTACCTGAGATTGGGGATGCTTTTGGTGGGCGTGACCATACAACAGTACTGCACGCGTGTCGCAAAGTTAAATCATTACGTGACGAAAGCCACGAGATTAAAGAAGATTACCAAAACTTAATAAGAACATTGTCATCTTAGGGCTGACTTTATTATGCAAATAACAATATCAAGAGAACAATTTTTAAAACCATTGGTACAAGTATCGGGTGCCATTGAGCGCAAGCATACGTTACCTATTTTATCTAACGTATTGCTCGTGGTAGAAAATGGCCAGCTTTCAATGACAGGGACAGACCTTGAAATTGAGTTAGTGGCGAGTGTATTTGTAGGTGACGATGTTGCCGATACTAAACTCACATTACCGGCTAAAAAATTACTCGATATTTGTAAAAGTTTACCGGATGGTTCTGATCTTACTTTAAGCTTGCAAGACCATCAGTTACTTTTAACCAGTGGGAAAAGTCGTTTTTCATTGACCACTTTAGCTGCTGAAGATTTTCCTAATTTAGAGCAGTGGGATGGTGAAGTTGAGTTTCAACTAACGCGTTTAGAATTACGTAAATTACTTGAAAGCACACACTTCTCAATGGCAAACCAAGATGTGCGTTATTACTTAAACGGCATGTCGTTTGAAGTTGATAACAGCGACATAAAAACAGTTGCCACTGATGGGCATCGTTTAGCTATTGCACAAAAACAACTAGGTCAGTCGTTAAATACACAGCGCCAATTAATTATACCGCGCAAAGGCGTACAAGAAATTATGCGTCTAATGGTTGCTGATCAAGAGCTGGTAACTATTCAGTTTGGTGCCAACCACATTCGTATTATTGATATTGAATTTACCTTTACGAGTAAATTAGTTGATGGTCGATTCCCTGATTACCGTCGTGTTTTACCGCGCGGTGGCGATAAGGTAATTACCGCGAATCGTGAATGGCTTCGTAATGCTTTTCAGCGTGTGTCGATTTTATCGAACGAAAAGTTTCGTGGTGTACGCTTAAATTTATCAAACGGTTTATTAAAAATTACAGCCAACAACCCAGAGCAAGAGCAAGCTGAAGAAGTGGTTGAAGTAATGTACGAGGGTGATGACCTAGAAATAGGCTTTAATGTCTCTTATGTATTAGATGTATTAAATACATTAAAAACCGAAGATGTATTATTTACCCTTGCCGATTCAAACAGTAGTGCACTTATAGAAGGTGCCGGCGATGAAGAAGCTATGTACGTTGTTATGCCAATGCGTTTATAAGATTATAAATATATAATGAGCTTAAGTCATTTGAGCCTCAAATATTTTCGTAATATTGAGGCACTGACGCTAGAACCAGTTAACGGCGTTAATATAATTTATGGTGAAAACGGCAGCGGAAAAACCAGCCTTTTAGAGGCTATTTATTACCTTTCTCACGGCAAATCTTTCCGAACCTCTAAACATAAAAGCATCATCGCTCATCAACAAGATCAGTTTGTTATTCATGGCCGCAAAGCGTTACACGATTTATCTATTCCAATAGGGATAAGTAAAACCCAAACGGGTGAAACCAATTTAAAAATACAGGGTAAGGCGAGTCGAAAAGTATCTGAACTTGCTCAACTTATGCCAGTGCAAGTTATTACACCAGAAAGCTATTCATTATTTTTTGGTGGCCCTAAAGAGCGCAGAAAATTTTTAGACTTAGGTTTGTTCCACGTGGAACATGAGTTTTTTTTCTTATGGCAATCGTTTAATAAAGTGCTAAAACAGCGCAATGCATTGTTGAAATCTAAGCCTAAGAATTATTTTGACCAAATCAAGTTTTGGGACAAAGAATTTGTTAGACTGGCTGAACAAATAAATAAATTAAGAATCGCGTATATAACTAGGTTTAAGCAGCAGTTTTTTGATAAAATGTGTGCAGAATTAACGCTAATACGCGATCTAGAAATTAGCTTTAATGCAGGCTGGAAAGAGACCGAATCTCTTTCTGATGCGTTAGAGCAAAGCTTTGAGCGAGATGCTCGCCAAGGCTTTACTAGTAAAGGCCCTCATAAGGCTGATTTTAGTTTTAGTGTCGCTGGCAGCAGTGTTGAGAATGTATTCTCACGCGGGCAGTTAAAGCTATTGTTGTATGCGTTAAAAGTAACGCAAAATAGTTTAATTGAGTCAGAGACAGATAAGCAATCTATATTGCTAATAGATGATTTACCTTCAGAGCTAAGCGAAGATACAAAAGAGAAAGTGGGTCAGTTATTGACTCATTGCAGTTCTCAAATATTTATTTCTTCAATTTTATCTGAAAGTATTTCTGCTGTGGTGGAACCCATGAAACGAGAACTAAAAATGTTCCACGTGAAACATGGCAACCTAATAACAAGATAAGTGGGATTAACCATGTCTGAGAATTATGATTCGTCGAGTATTAAAGTACTTAAAGGATTAGATGCAGTAAGAAAGCGTCCTGGTATGTATATAGGGGACACCGATGATGGTACGGGCTTACACCACATGGTGTTTGAGGTCGTTGATAACTCTATCGATGAGGCCTTAGCCGGTCACTGTGATGATATATTTGTCACAATTCACTTAGACGGTTCGGTATCTGTAAGAGATAACGGCCGTGGTATTCCTACTTCTATACATGAAGAAGAAGGTGTATCTGCAGCTGAAGTTATTATGACGGTATTACACGCTGGTGGTAAGTTTGATGATAACTCTTATAAAGTATCAGGTGGCTTACACGGTGTTGGTGTATCGGTAGTAAATGCATTATCAGAAAAGTTAAAACTAACTATTCGTCGTGAAGGTAAACTTTACGAGCAGTTTTACACTATGGGTGTTCCAGATGCACCACTTGCAGCTATTGGTGATTCTGAAACAACCGGTACTGAGTTACGTTTTTGGCCAAGTGCAGAAACGTTTACTAACCTAGATTTCCATTACGATATTTTAGCTAAGCGTTTACGCGAGTTATCGTTTTTGAACTCAGGTGTGAGCATCATTTTAAATGATGAGCGCGAAGAAAATAAGAGTGACCATTTTAAATACGAAGGTGGTATTAGAGCGTTCGTTGAATACTTAAACCGTAATAAAACGCCTGTACACAAAGGGGTATTCCACTTTACTCACGAACGTGAAGAAGACGGTATTAGTGTAGAAGTATCAATGCAATGGAATGATGCATTCCAAGAAAACATTTACTGTTTTACTAATAACATTCCACAACGTGATGGTGGTACGCACTTAGCCGGTTTTAGATCTGCGCTAACACGTACGCTTAATAACTACATGGAAAAAGAAGGCTTTAACAAAAAGGCTAAAACAACAAGTAACGCAACGGGCGATGATGCTCGTGAAGGCTTAACGGCTGTTGTTAGTGTTAAAGTTCCTGATCCTAAATTCTCATCACAGACAAAAGACAAGCTAGTATCTAGTGAAGTTAAGTCTGCTGTAGAGCAAGCAATGGCTGAAAAATTCACTGAGTTTTTATTAGAAAACCCAATGGATGCAAAAATTGTTGTTGGCAAAATTATTGATGCAGCACGCGCGCGTGAAGCCGCTCGTAAAGCACGTGAAATGACCCGCCGTAAAGGTGCTATGGATTTAGCTGGTTTACCGGGTAAACTAGCGGATTGCCAAGAAAAAGATCCAGCCCAATCTGAACTATACATAGTGGAGGGTGACTCAGCTGGCGGTTCAGCCAAGCAGGGTCGTAACCGTAAGAATCAAGCGATTCTTCCGCTTAAAGGTAAAATCTTAAACGTAGAAAAAGCACGTTTTGATAAAATGCTTTCTTCACAAGAAGTGGCAACGCTAATTACTGCACTAGGTTGTGGTATTGGCCGTGACGAATATAACCCTGAGAAATTACGTTATCACCGTATCATAATCATGACCGATGCCGACGTGGATGGTTCTCACATTCGTACTTTGCTACTAACATTCTTCTATCGTCAAATGCCGGAAATTGTTGAACGTGGTTATATTTATATTGCTCAGCCTCCACTTTATAAAGTGAAAAAAGGCAAGCAAGAGCGTTATATTAAAGATGATCCAGCATTAGTTGATTACCTTACATCTTTAGCGCTAAGCAATGCAGCACTGTACACTAGTGATAGTGCTGAAGCGGTTGATGGTGAAGCATTAGAGTCAATTGTTCACGATTATCAAAACACGGTTAAAGTTATCGAGCGCTTAAAGCGTAAGTATCCGAACACAGTTATGAACCGTTTGATTTACCAAAGTGAGCTGAAAAAAAAAGACCTTTCAGACGAAGCTAAGGTAATTGCTTGGACTAAAGAGCTGGTTGATGACTTAATTGAACGTGATGAAGATGCAACTATTTTCCATGCGGGAACTGAGCACGATACAGAGCGTAACTTGTATTATCCAGTTGTGAATATTCGTCAGCATGGTGTGGATAAAGCACACGTACTTCATTATGACTTTATTACATCAAGAGACTACCAACGCATTGCTGTAACAGGTAAAAACATTGCTAATATCATCACAGAGGGTGCATATATCCAACGTGGTGAGAAAACAAAACCTGTTGATAACTTTGTGGATGCATTGGAATGGTTGATCGCAGAGTCTAAGCGCGGGATCTACATTCAACGCTATAAAGGACTGGGTGAAATGAATCCAAATCAGCTTTGGGAAACCACCATGGATCCTAGCGCACGCCGTATGTTGCAAGTAACAATTGAAGATGCTGTTGCAGCGGATCAATTATTTGCCACTTTAATGGGCGATCAAGTTGAGCCGCGTCGTGAGTTTATTGAAACGAACGCACTGCGTGTGGTTAACTTAGACGTATAAAACATTATCGTAATCACAAAAAAGGAGCCTTAGGCTCCTTTTTTATTTTTTCAAACGCACAAACTGCTTAAAACCTGAGTGTGCACAAGGTATACTGAGGGTAATTTTCACGCTACTTCTCAGATAGTAAAAAGCCAAATATGCAAAAATATGACGTTAAAACCTTTCAAGGTTTGATCCTGGCTTTACAGGATTATTGGGCACAGCAAGGCTGTGTCATTATTCAACCACTTGACATGGAAGTGGGCGCAGGGACATTTCACCCGCAAACATTTTTAAAATCAATTGGCCCAGAGCCAATGTCGAGCGCATACGTTCAACCGTGTCGTCGTCCTACCGATGGTCGTTACGGTGAGAATCCAAACCGCTTACAACATTACTACCAATTCCAAGTTGTGTTAAAGCCATCACCAGACAATATTCAAGAGCTTTACTTAGGTTCTTTAGCTGCTGTAGGTATTGATACCCTAACTGACGAAGTTCGCTTTGTAGAAGATAACTGGGAATCACCTACATTAGGTGCGTGGGGCCTAGGTTGGGAAATTTGGTTAAATGGTATGGAGGTAACGCAGTTTACTTACTTCCAGCAGGTGGGCGGTTTAGAATGCTCACCGGTAACGGGTGAGATTACTTACGGCCTAGAGCGTTTAGCAATGTACATTCAAGGCGTAGATAGCATTTACGACCTTGTATGGGCAGACGGTCCATTTGGGCGCGTAACTTACGGTGATGTGTTCCATCAAAATGAAGTTGAGCAATCAACCTATAACTTTGAACATGCAAACGTAGCCGACTTATTTGAACAGTTTGATAAATGTGAAGCTGAGAGCCAAAAGCTAATTGAAGCAAGCCTACCATTACCAGCCTACGAGCAAGTAATGAAAGCATCGCACGCATTTAACTTATTAGACGCACGCCATGCTATTTCAGTAACCGAGCGTCAACGTTATATTTTACGCGTTCGTGCGTTATCAAAAGCGTGTGCACAAAGTTATTACGATGCACGTGAAGCACTTGGTTTCCCGCTGTGTAAGGATAAGTAAGCATGTCAGCAGAAAATTTATTAGTAGAAATTGGCACCGAAGAGTTGCCACCAAAAGCACTTCGTAAATTAGCCGAAGCCTTTGCTGCAAACTTAACAGCAGAATTAGAAAGTCTAGAACTAGGTCACCAAGGTGTGAACTGGTATGCATCGCCACGTCGTTTAGGTTTACAAGTAAAAGCACTTGAAGCTAAACAACAAGACAAAGAAGTTGAAAAACGTGGCCCTGCAACTAAAGCCGCTTTTGATGCTGAGGGTAACCCAACTAAAGCAGCCATGGGTTGGGCTCGTGGTTGTGGTATTGAAGTAAAAGATGCGCAAACACTAGAAACAGATAAGGGCGCATGGTTATTGCACATTGCTAAAGTAGCAGGGCAAGAAACCAAAACGTTAATGACCGACGCTATAAGCAAAGCGCTCGCTAAACTACCTATCCCTAAACCAATGCGTTGGGGTGCGAATAAAACACAATTTATTCGCCCTGTGCATACGGTAACTATTTTATTCGGTAGTGAATTGGTTGAGGGTGAAATTCTTGGTAAGCAAGTGAGTAATCAACTGCAAGGCCATCGTTTTCATCACCCTGAAAAAATTAGCATTGATCATGCTGATGATGTGTTTGATGTACTTAAATCAGCTTACGTTGTTGCTGACTTCGAACAGCGTAAAGCACAGATTCGCGCGCAAATAGAAGATGCAGCCAAAGCAGTTAATGCCGTTGTTGCTATGGATGAAGACTTACTTGAAGAAGTTACTTCATTGGTAGAATGGCCAGTAACGCTAACAGCCACATTTGAAGAAGCATTTTTAGATGTACCTGCTGAAGCGCTTATTTACACCATGAAAGACGATCAGAAATACTTTCCGTTATTAGATCAAGACGGCAAACTTTTAAATAAGTTTTTGTTTGTCTCTAACATCGAAAGTAAAGATCCTAGTGTAGTTATTTCTGGTAACGAAAAAGTAGTGCGCCCGCGTTTAGCCGATGCGCAGTTCTTCTTTGAAACAGATAAAAAGAAAACATTAGAAAGCCGTTTAGAATCTCTTGATAGTGTATTGTTCCAAAAACAACTTGGTACGCTTAAAGACAAGTCACAGCGTATTAGTGAACTAGCTGGTTACATTGCCGAGCAACTTGGTGCCGACAAAGAGCTAGCAGCGCGTGCAGGCTTATTAAGTAAAACAGACTTAATGACCGAAATGGTAATGGAATTTACCGATGTACAAGGTGTAATGGGAATGCATTACGCGCGTCACGATGGTGAAGCAGAAGAAGTTGCAGTGGCACAAAACGAACAATACATGCCACGTTTTGCCGGTGATAACTTACCAACTAATGTGATCAGTTGTGCAGTCGCCATTGCCGATAAGTTTGATACGCTGGTGGGTATTTTTGGCATAGGCCAAGCACCAAAAGGTGATAAAGACCCATTTGCACTTCGTCGTGCTGCTATTGGTGCATTACGTATCATGGTAGAAAAACAGCTACCGCTTGATATTTTAGACCTGGTTGCTAAATCACAAACCTTGTTTGGTGAAAAGCTGACTAACCTAAATGTATCAACGGATGTGTTTGACTTTATGCTAGGGCGCTTCCGTGCTTGGTATCAAGACGAAGGCATTGAAGTAGATGTGATTCAAGCCGTACTAGCGCGACGTCCAACGAAGCCTGTTGACTTTGATCGCCGAGTTAAAGCCGTAAGTCATTTCCGTACATTAGACGCCGCAGAATCGCTTGCAGCGGCTAATAAGCGTGTAAGTAATATTCTGGCTAAGAATGACATTACAAGCCAAGGCAATGTCGATCAGAGCTTACTCAGTGATGATGCTGAAAAAGTATTGGCTTCGCAAGTTGCAAAATTTGCCACTGATTTAGCACCACTGTACAGCGATGGAAACTACCAAGAGGCATTGAGCCAATTAGCAGGCATTCGTGAGAGTGTTGATAACTTTTTTGACAATGTCATGGTAATGGCTGACGATGAAGCTGTTAAGCAAAACCGTCTTGCGCTTTTAAGCCAGCTTAGCGGGTTATTTTTAGAAATTGCAGATATTTCTGTATTACAAAAATAACAGCTTATAGCTATTTAAAAAGCCAGCATTATGCTGGCTTTTTAGTATTCACTGTATGCAAAGGATACAAATGATGATCTCTATAAAACGAATTTTAACGTTAGCAATGGCTGGTTTACTTACGGCCTGTACCAGCCAAATTTCGATTAACGACGTGTTGCCGCAGCAAGAATTGGATCGCAGTATTTATTTAAGAGGGGATTTCACATTATGGGATGCAGAACCTCAATATCAATTTAAACAAGTCGGCCCTGCGCTTTATCAAGCTCAAGTTAAATTTTCGACCCCAGGTAAAGTGTACGAGTTTAAAATAGCCGATGCAGATTTTAGTGAAGGTTTTAACTGTGGCTACAGCGATTCACAGCCATCAGGACAAAGCCTAACACTTGGCCAATCAACGCGCGCCGATTGTAATACCATTTATAATTACTTTAGCTACACACCCGCAATCAAAGGGTCGTACATAGTCAGCATTGATTTTAGTGACTACGATAAGCCGCAAGTAACGATAACTAAAAAGTAAGAGCTGTAAGCTATAAGCAGTCAGTCGTTAGCTTAAATATAAAATAAAAAACCGTGCTTGATTTAACAAACACGGTTTTTTAATTTTTAGCTGATAGCTGATAGCTGATAGCTGATAGCTGATAGCTGATAGCTGATAGCTGATAGCTGATAGCTGATAGCTGATAGCTGATAGCTGATAGCTGATAGCTGATAGCTGATTACAACCCTTTCTTCACCACATACCTATACGGTGATTCTTCAACTTCTTTAGCCACTAGCGTGTGATCCATAAAGGTACAAAAGCTGGGAATGTCGCGGGTGGTTGAAGGGTCGTCGGCAATAATAAGCAGTGTTTCACCATCGCTCATTTTACGAATCGCAGCGCGTACCATCATCACCGGCTCTGGGCAACGAAGGCCGATGGCATCTAATTGGTGATCGGGGTTATCAAAGCTCATAAAAATTACCTGTAAAAATAGTCGCGGCTTGGTTAGGTCGGGTAGTTTAGCGTAAATAAAGCTGTTGGTTAACTATTTTACGTATAACAAAACAGCTCAACTTATTAATAGATAATCTGAAATAAGTTTAATGCACCCGATCACATTATTCATTTTAAACCTGCAAAAGCTGGTGGCATAAAAAAGGCGAACTAACTTGCGCTAGTTCGCCTTTTAATCACCAAGATGGTTTTACATGTTAAAAACTAATTAGTCTTGAACACGTTCAAATACAGTGGCAATGCCTTGGCCTAAACCAATACACATAGTTGCTAAACCGTATTTTGCGTTTTTGTCTTCCATTAAGTGAATAAGCGAGGTGCTAATACGTGAACCCGAACAACCCAGAGGGTGACCAAGTGCGATAGCGCCGCCGTTTAAATTCACTTTTTCGTCAACTACATCAGCTAAGCCTAAGTCTTTAAGCACAGGTAGTGATTGTGCTGCGAATGCTTCGTTTAGCTCAGCTACGTCAATGTCATCAATGGTAATACCGGCTTGTGCTAATGCTTTTTTACTTGCAGGTACTGGGCCGTAACCCATGATTGATGGATCGCAACCGGCAACAGCCATAGCGCGAATACGTGCACGAATTGGTAAGCCCAGTTCTTTTGCTTTTTCTTCGCTCATTACTAACATAGCTGATGCGCCGTCAGAAAGTGCAGAAGATGTACCCGCAGTAACAGAGCCCGTAGCAGGGTTAAATACTGGACGTAGCTGCGATAAACCTTCAACTGTTGTTTCTGGACGAATTACTTCATCATCTTCAACAAGAATAAGTGAACCGTCAGCATCGTGACCTTCCATTGCTAAAATTTCGCGGCGGAAACGGCCTTCAACTGTTGCAGCATGTGCACGTTGATGCGAGCGGTAAGCAAACTCATCTTGTTGCTCACGGCTAATGCCGTGAATAGTAGCAAGGTACTCAGCAGTTAAACCCATAGAGCCAGATGCTTGTGCAATTGATGTAGCTAAGCCTGGGTGAAAGTCGTTACCGTGAGTCATAGGCACGTGACCCATGTGCTCAACGCCACCAATTAGGTATGTGTCGCCAGCGCCAGTCATAATTGCGCGAGCAGCGTCATGCAATGCTTGCATTGATGAGCCACATAAACGGTTAACTGTAGTTGCTGGCACTGAATGTGGAATGCCTGCAAGTAGAGATGCGTTACGTGCAACGTTAAAGCCTTGCTCTAATGTTTGCTGTACACAGCCCCAATAAATATCGTCAATTGACGCAGGGTCAACTGCCGGGTTACGTTCTAATAAGCCTTTCATTAAATGAGCGCTTAAGTCTTCCGCACGTTTGTTTTTAAATACGCCGCCTTTTGAGCGACCCATTGGTGTGCGGATACAATCTACAATTACTGGATTATTCATGATATTAACCTTCCACCTTATAGAAAACACGGCCTTCTTCAGCCCACTTGCGAGTGTGCTCTGATACTTGGTAAATCGCACCTAGGTGAGCGTATTTGTCAGCAGTTGCTACAAAGTTAGCTAAACCTGTTTGATCTAAGTAACGGAACGCGCCGCCTCTAAATGGAGGGAAACCAACACCGTATACAAGTGCCATATCAGCTTCTTGAGGAGAAGCAACAATGCCTTCTTGTAAACAAAGTAGCACTTCGTTGATCATTGGGATCATACAACGGTCAATGATTTCTTGTTTATCAAATTCTTTTGGTGCGTCTGTAATTGGTGCAAGTAGTTCAATCGCTGTTTGGTCATGTGACTTTTTAAGACGACCGCGACGATCTGTTTCGTACTTATAGAAACCTGCTTTGTTCTTTTGACCAAAACGTTTTTCGTTAGCAAAAACAGTCACTGGGTCTTTATCTGCACGTGCCATACGCTCAGGGAAACCGTCTGCCATTACGCCAGTACAATGATAAGCCGTATCAATACCTACAACATCAAGTAGGTAAGCCGGGCCCATTGGCCAGCCAAACACGTTTTCCATTACTTTATCTACTTTTGCAAAGTTAGCGCCTTCAACCACTAATTTGCTAAAGCCAGCAAAGTAAGGGAATAAAACACGGTTTACAAAAAAGCCTGGGCAATCGTTAACAACAATCGGTGATTTACCTAGTTTAAGGGCGTAATCAACCACGGCATTAATCGTTTTATCCGAGGTTTTTGCACCACGGATAATTTCAACTAATGGCATTTTTGGTACTGGATTGAAAAAGTGCATACCACAGAAGTTTTCTGGCTTATCAAGCGCTTCTGCAAGTAGGTCGATACAAATAGTCGATGTATTTGACGTAAGTACCGTGCCTTCTGGCATATTCTTTTCAAGATCAGCAAGTACGGCTTGCTTCACTTTAGGGTTTTCTACTACGGCTTCAACAATAATGTTGGCGTTTTGTAGGTCTGCATCGTTAAGCGTTGGTTTGATTTTGCTAAGCGTTGCTAGCATTTTTTCCATCGGCATGTGGCCGCGCTTCACTTTTGCACCTAATAGTTTAGATGCTTCACCCATACCTAAATCTAGCGCATCCTGTTGGATGTCTTTCATTATGATTGGTGTGCCTTTATAAGCAGACTGGTATGCAATACCGCCACCCATAATACCCGCGCCTAATACTGCCGCTTGTTTAATTTCTACATCGCTGTGTTTAGCAAATTTACGTGCTTTACCTTTAATGTATTGGTCTGCTAAAAAGATACCCGTTTGAGCAGCAGCTTCACTAGTACGTGCTAGTTTTGCAAAGTTGGCATTTTCAATTGCCATTGCTTCGGCGCGTGAGCTGTTTGCTGCTGCTTTAATAGTGCGAACTGCCATAACTGGAGCAGGATAGTGGCCTTTGGTTTTACCCATTACCATACCTTCTGCCATTGCAAAGCTCATGCCTTGCTCAACACGGTTTAATTTAAGCGGCTGTAATTTTACAGCACGTTTTGCTTGCCAATCTAGCTTGCCAGCAATCGCTAATTCTAGTGTTGCTAAACTTGACTCTTGTAGTTTGTTGGCACTAACTACCGCGTCAAATGCACCTACTTTAAGGGCGTCAGCAGCGCGATTTTCGTTACCTGTGGTGATCCACATCATCGCGTTATCGGCACCAATAATGCGCGGAAGGCGCACTGTACCGCCAAAACCAGGCATTATGCCTAATTTAACTTCTGGTAAGCCCATTTTTGCTGAGTCACTTGCAACACGATAATCGGTAGCAAGTGCCCACTCACAGCCGCCGCCAAGCGCCAAGCCGTTTATAACACTGAGTGTTGGGAATGGTAAGTCTTCAATTGCATCAAAAACGTCAGTTGCATCTTTGATCCACGTTACTAATTCTGCTTCAGGCTTAGTAAAAGTAGGTAAAAATTCGAAGATATCGGCACCAATAATAAAGTGGTCTTTATCACTGGTAAAAATCATGCCTTTAATATCAGTGTTAGCGGCTAATTCTTTTAATGCTGCCGCGCAATCTGAAAGAGTTTGTTGAGATAATGTGTTTACAGAACCTGTAGCACAAAACTTAAACTCGGCGATGTTTTCCTTCACGAAGCTAACTTCAAAGGAATCGCTTTTATATAACATTATTATTCTCCCTAGTTGATGAACTAAGACTGGTACGATGAGTTCATATTCAGACCAGTGTGCTTGCTTTAATTTAAAAATGCAACGAAAAATTTATCTTGGTTACAAACGTCTGGTTAAAATATAGCTGGTTTGGTGCTAAGGTGGGTTTGAAAGTTTTTTTTATTCATTTTATTGCGCTGTCTTGGTGTTTATAGCTTGGGTTTTATCAAAGTAAATAAAATAGAGTTACAGTGCCTGCGCTGTTTTTTATTTACCCATAGCCACACTCTTGTCAGCCTTGAAGGTAACTATGCCCTAAAGGACATTATGAAAAAATATTTATTAAGCGTAGCGGCAGCGACTCTATTTTTATCTTTTCCCTCTGCCAACGCAAATACCGAACTTGATGCATTTTTAGATGCAGAAAAACAAGCCCGCTATGGCGATTACAATAGCTTTAAAGAAGCGGTAGACTCATTGTCTCACCCACTTAAGCCCTATGTAGAAAAAGCCTTTTGGCAGCGCTACCCCAGTTTAAAACACCAAACAGAAATAGAAAACTTCCTCACTATTTATGAACACACGCCATTAGAGTGGCCAGTGCGCAAAGCATGGTTAAATTATTTAAAGCGCAGAAATAAAAAAGCAGCATTTATTAAAAACTACCGTGAAACCTCTGACACTGAGCTTAGTTGTACCCACCTTAGTTATCAGCTTGATCTTGGTGCGCCTAAAAAAGCAATACTCTCGCAGGTAACCGATATTTGGACGGTTGGCGAGTCACAGCCCAGTGAATGTGACGGGCTTTTTAAGCGCTGGCGACAAAATGGTTATTTAACCCCTGATGTTGTGTGGCAGCGTGTTACTTTAGCGGCACAAGGGGGCTCTTATCGTTTATTGCCTTATTTAAAAACCTTATTGCCAGCCAAGGAGCGTTATTTAGCTGATTTATATTCCAAGGTAAGGCGCGATCCTAGTGCTGCTGCAGGCCTTTACCGCTATAAACGTAAAACAGCCAAAGAAGGGGAAATAGCGCTTTATGGTATTAAGCGTTTAATTTGGCGTGATAAAGAGCTGGCATTAAAGGCGTGGCAAAAAATTGAAGGCATGTTTGATTTTGCTGATGATGAAAAGGCGGAGGTATATTATACCTTTGCGCTGTCGTTAGCGTCGAGCGGCCATAGCCAGGCGAGCTTTTATTTAAATAAAGTCCCTAAAGCGCGTCAAGACCGTAAATTAATGCAATGGCAACTAGCCAATATGCTTAAAACTCAAGATTGGGAAGGCATTGCGGCATTTTTTACCGGTAAAGAAAATCTTAGTTTAGGGCAACAGTATTGGCTTGCTTATAGTTATGACAAACGCGCAGATCATGAAAAAGCTAAGGCAATTTGGAGCAAGGTAGCCGCTAACCGTGATTATTACGGTTTTTTAGCCGCTGCTCGCTTAGGGTTGCCGGTTGATTTAAATGAGCTACCAGTCAATGTAAATCAAGCCTTAGTGACAAAAGTCAGTAATGCACCAGGCTTTAAGCGTGCTAAGGCACTATATGAACTTGAGCGATTTACAGCGGCCCGACGTGAATGGAATTATTTAACCAACACTTCTGAAGATGATGAAAAGCTAGCAGCGTCAGTGCTTGCGGCAGAACTTGATTGGTTTGATAGTACAATATTTACCCTAGCAAAAATAAAAGCATGGGATTATGTTGATTTGCGTTTTCCATTTGCGTTTCAAGAAATGTTTGAGCGCTACAGTAATCGTAGCAAAATAGATTTAACTTGGAGTATCGCTATTGCGCGTCGAGAAAGCTCATTTGCACCTGATGCCCGTTCTCATGCAAATGCACGCGGGTTAATGCAGTTATTACCAAGCACCGCAAAATATATTAACAAAGGTGATGTATCTAGCCGTCGCTTGTATCAGCCAAAAACCAATATTCGACTTGGTACCCGTTATTTACAGTATTTAAAAAAGAAAAATCACGGTAACGAGGTGTTGGCAACAGCATCCTATAACGCCGGGTATCACCGAATTAAGCGTTGGCTACCAGAGGAAGCGATGCCCGCAGAGCTATGGGTTGAGCTTATTCCATATAGAGAAACTCGAGACTACGTAAAAAACGTATTTGCGTATCGGCAGGTTTATCACACTCGCCTTGGCCGAGAGGGGAATTTACTCGCGCCACTATTAGAGATGACCATGGGCGGGTAGTAAAAATAAATCTACAACAGCAGAGGGATATTTACACGGTAACTATCCCTCTTTTTTGAGCGCTTTGTTTATAAGTGGTAGACTCAGAGCAAGTTAAATTTAACAGATGGGTTTATTATGGAAAAATTAGCCGTATTATACGCCGAACATATTGCAACATTGCAGCAGCGTACACGTACTATTTGTGAGCAAGAAGGGTTAGAAGGATTAGTCATTCATTCAGGCCAAGCTAAGCGCCAATTTTTAGATGATATGTATTACCCGTTTAAAGTTAACCCCCATTTTAAAGCGTGGTTACCGGTTATTGATAATCCGCATTGCTGGATTGTGGTAAATGGTAGCGATAAGCCAAAGCTTATTTTTTATCGTCCAATTGATTTTTGGCATAAAGTACCTGATGAACCAAGAGATTTTTGGGCAGAGTACTTCGATATTGAATTGCTACTAAAGCCTGATCAGGTTGAAAAACTACTTCCTTACGATAAAGCTAAATTTGCCTACATTGGTGAATACCTAGAAGTAGCCCAAGCACTTGGTTTTAGCATCATGAATCCTGAGCCAGTACTTAACTATATTCATTATCACCGTGCTTATAAAACGCAATATGAACTTGAATGTTTACGTAATGCGAACCGTATTGCAGTAGATGGCCACAAAGCGGCGCGTGATGCGTTTTTTAATGGTGGTAGCGAGTTTGATATTCAGCAGGCGTACTTAATGGCAACGCGTCAAAGCGAAAATGAAATGCCATATGGCAACATTGTGGCCCTTAACGAAAACTGCGCTATTTTGCACTACACCCATTTTGAGCCAAAAGCACCGCAAACACATAACTCATTTTTAATTGATGCGGGCGCTAACTTTAATGGTTACGCTGCAGATATTACCCGTACCTACGACTTTAAAAAGCAAGGCGAGTTTGCTGATCTAGTTAAAGCAATGACGGCGCATCAGATTGAGTTAGGCAAAAGCTTAAAACCAGGTGTACTGTATGGCGAGCTACACATTGACTGCCATAACCGCATTGCACAGTTACTAAGTGACTTTGATATTGTTAAGTTACCTGCAGCTGAAATTGTTGAGCGTCAAATTACCTCAACCTTCTTTCCTCATGGCTTAGGGCATCATTTAGGTGCACAGGTACATGATGTAGGTGGCTTTATGCGTGATGAAACCGGTGCACATCAGGCACCACCAGAGGGTCATCCATTTTTACGCTGCACTCGCTTAATTGAGAAAAACCAAGTGTTTACTATTGAGCCAGGTTTGTACTTTATCGACTCTTTGTTGGGTGATTTAGCACAAACAGACAACAAGCAGTTTATTAACTGGGAAAAAGTAGAAGCGTTTAAACCATTTGGCGGCATTCGTATTGAAGATAATATTATTGTTCACGAAGACAGCCTAGAAAATATGACGCGTGATTTATTACTCGACTAATATTTAACTAATAACAGTTTATATTATTCACGAAAGGGGCCTGTTGGCCCCATTTTTAATTTAACAGCCAAGTAAGCGCTATGTCAGAATATAAATACCCAGCCGACGATGTTTTTCATCAAGAAGAAATTAAAAAAAGTACCTTTATTGTGCATATAGGCCACACGCCTGATTTAAACTCAGCCAAAGCCTTTATTAAAAACATTGAAGAAAAATACAGTGATGCACGCCATAATTGTTGGGCGCATGTTGCGGGTAATCCTGGTGGAAGCCATGTTTATGGTTTTTCTGACGATGGAGAGCCAAATGGCACCGCCGGTAAACCTATGCTCAACGTGCTGGTGGGCTCTGGTCTAGGTGAAGTAACTGCTGTGGTAACACGATATTTTGGTGGTATAAAGCTTGGTACCGGTGGATTAGTTCGTGCTTATGGTGGCTCACTTAATAATGCCTTAGCAAAATTACAAACAGTGGTAAAAGTACCCAGCATTGAGCTGGTTGGCTTTAGTGAATACAGTATGCAAGGCGCAATAGAACAGCACTTAAAAACCAACTTTCAGGTACTTAATATTGAAAAGCAGTTTACGGCAAATATTGAGTGGAGTATTACTATTGATAGCCGCCAAGCACAGCAAGCATGCAAAGATATTTTTGATTTAAGTCACGGCGCAGTTGAGTTAACAATCAAAGAGTAATAGTCTTACACCCATCCTATTTAATCACTACAGATTAAATTTTCGAGTCATACAGTAGTTATTTTAATTTACTAATAAAAAAGCGATACGCTCAATGCAATTTCGTACCATCATAAAAATTCTTGGCCAACTGGTCGCGCTATTTAGTATTACAATGGTGCCACCAGCACTCGTGTCTTTAATTTATAAAGATGGCGGAGGGGTACCGTTTGTTTTAGCCTTTATATTTAGCGTTATTATTGGCTTAATGGCTTACTATCCAAATAGGCATGAGCATGGTGATTTAAAAGCACGCGAAGGCTTCTTAATTGTGGTTTTGTTTTGGTTGGTACTAGGGGCGTTTGCGTCATTGCCGCTGATATTTTTACAAGAACCCAACCTCTCTTTGGCCGATGCAGTGTTTGAAGCTTTCTCAGGCTTAACTACCACAGGAGCGACCGTATTAACTGGCATAGAATATTTGCCTAAATCGGTATTATTTTATCGCCAGCAATTACAGTGGTTTGGTGGGATGGGGATCATTGTATTAGCAGTAGCCATACTGCCAATGCTTGGCGTCGGAGGTATGCAGTTGTACCGAGCTGAAATTCCTGGCCCAGTAAAAGACTCCAAAATGACCCCGCGTATTGCCGATACAGCTAAGCACCTTTGGTATATTTACGTATCTATTACTCTTGCGTGTACTTTGGCGTATTGGAGCGCAGGGATGAACTGGTTTGACGCTATATGCCATGCCTTTTCTACAGTTGCTATTGGTGGTTTTTCTACTTATGACGCGTCAATGGGGCACTTTGATAGCCCTGTAATTAACTTTATTTGTGTGTTCTTTTTAATTATAGCCGCTATTAACTTTTCACTACATTATGCCGCTGTAGCGAGCCGTAATATTAGTGTGTACATTCGCGACCCTGAGTTTAAAGTATTCTTGTGTATTCAGTTAGCGCTGGTGGTAATTTGCTTTACTGTGCTTTCGTCTCATGATGTTTATGCAAATGGTGATGAAACCCTCGATCAGGCGTTGTTTCAAGCGGTGTCTATTAGTAGTACTGCTGGGTTTGCCACAGATAATTTTTCAGCTTGGCCGTTGTTTTTACCTATTTTACTTATTTTTTCGAGCTTTATTGGCGGCTGTGCGGGTTCTACCGGTGGCGGTATGAAAGTTGTTCGCGTGTTTTTGTTGTACTTGCAAGGGATACGAGAGCTTAACCGCCTAGTACATCCTCGAGCTATATATTCAATAAAGCTCGGTCGTAAGGCCTTACCTGACAAAGTAGTTGAAGCGGTATGGGGCTTTTTCTCAGCTTATGCACTAGTCTTTATTATTATAATGTTAGCGTTAATGGGCACAGGGTTAGACAACATTACCGCATTCTCTGCGACAGCAGCCTGCCTTAATAACTTGGGCCCAGGTTTGGGTGACGTAGCCTCTCATTATGGTGCGATTAGTGATGCTGCTAAATGGATACTAACAGTCGCTATGGTATTCGGCCGGTTAGAGATATTTACACTGTTAGTATTATTTACCCCAACATTTTGGCGTGGATAATGTTTTAAATATTAGGAAGGAACTATGCAAAAAACCAATTTGGAAAAGTTAAACCAAATCGTCACAGGTGGCATAGTCGATGTAGAAATACTGACACCAACCAGTAGCCGACGTGTAAAAACGGAGTTTATTGGTTTATTAGAAAACAAATTTATTATTTTAAACTATCCCAGCGCTAAGCGACTTCCTATGGCAAGTGATTACCTGCGTGATGGTGTTATGGTGGTGGTAAGAGCGCTTATAGAGGGCAGTGGCGGGCATGTGATTGCGTTTCGTCAGCAACTTATGTCTGTTGCCTCTCACCCTGCTAAATTGTTGTTTATTCAATACCCTTCACAAGTGCAGTTGTTTGGGCTGCGCTCACAAGCACGCATACCCACGTTGTTTCCTGCTAAGTTAACATTAACCGATGAGCAGCCTCCCTTTGAAGGGGTTATAAAAGACATTTCGCTCACCGGAGTTATGTTTGATATTAAAACAACCCAAGAACTCGATGAGTTAAAAGACATGCGCTGTACGGTTGTATTTGATGGTGATACTAAGCATGAGGGGCAAATATGCAGTGTAAAAAAACATGCTAGCGGTATCTGTTGTGGAATTCGATTATTTGCCAGTGAAGAGCAAATGAAAGCGCTAATGGGGGATCATTTTATTGACCCTAGTGCGCTTGAAGTTGAAATAGTTTAGGGCATATCAAGTTGAACAAGCTTCTATTATAAGTTCAGTATACTCACGTGATTTCGTCATTTTGCAACAAATAGCCTTGTGCGGCTGTAAATTTTCAACGTCACTTTAAATTTATTTTTTAAACTGTTTAAAAACAGCAGCTTAAATGTGTTTTTTAATTTTAATTTTTTATTTATAAAAAAATAAATCTCAACTCACCTTCCTTTTTGTTTAATTAACTTGCTTTGTTAGTGGTTTTTCACTGATCGTGTGGTGTTTTTATAAAAACCAACCCATTGTTTTTTAAGGTTTTAATTTTATCGCTTTATTCCGTGTTGCTAAAAAGCAACAAAATAATGAGTAAAATAACGCCACCCAAAGCTATTTTAAGTTTAACTTATTGAAAATAAATTGCTTTTTATTGTTGGCATCGAAGTTGTAATAGTCAGGTTGTATTGAACGAAACGTGATTTAAAGTAAAACACTTAATCGCATAAAACATAAACTTTGAAGGAAGATTGATTATGAAAAGCATTAATAAAACTTTAGCACTTATCGCATTGGCTTCTTCATCAGCTGCTTTTGCAGCAAGCGACTTTGATACGCTAGACGTTGACGGCAACGGCGCGATCAGTCAAAGCGAAGCATCAGTTGATGCAAAACTAATGAGCATGTTTTCAGAGCTTGATACTGACCAAAACGGTGAGCTATCAAAAGAAGAGTTCTCTAAAGCATAATCCTAAGCTATTAAACTTTGGGAGCTAAATCTCCCACATTATTTAAACGATTTTAAGGAATACTCATTATGAAAACATTACACAAAACATTCGCACTTATCGCATTGGCTTCTTCATCAGCAGCTTTTGCTGCCAGCGATTTTGATACACTTGATACCGACGGTAACGGTGCTATTAGCCAAAGTGAAGCATCAGTTGATGCAAAGCTAATGAGCATGTTCTCAGAGCTTGATACAGACCAAAACGGTGAGCTATCAAAAGCAGAATTTTCTAAAGCATAAGCTAAAGCTGGGTATATTCTGAGTTGCCAAAGACAACCTAAGTAGGCAAGGGAGCCTATGAAAAAGAATGACAAGGACGGTTATAGCCTGACATTTCCAATAGCACAAAGCATTACATTTTGAAGGATTAAATTATGAAAACATTACACAAAACATTCGCACTTATCGCGCTAGCTTCTTCATCAGCAGCCTTTGCCGCTAGCGACTTTGACACAATTGATGCCGACGGTAATGGGGTTATTAGTCAAAGCGAAGCTGCTGTAAATGCTGATTTAACGGCCGCATTTACTGAGCTTGATACTGACGGTAATGGTGAGCTTTCTAAAGCTGAGTTTGCAAACTTTTAATTTTTAACTTTTTTCATTGCACAGGGATCTCAGAAAAGGATTTCCCTCTTTAAGGAGACTTATTATGAAAGCATTAAACACAACACTTGCGATTTTAGTATTAGCGTCATCATCAGCGGCATACGCAGCAGTAGACTTTGCCTCTTTTGATAGCAATGGCGACGGTGTAATTAGTCAGCAGGAAGCTGCGTCTAATAAACAACTCATGAATATTTTTGATGACTTAGATACTGACGGAAATGGTGAACTTTCTAAAGAAGAGTTTGCAAGAGTACAATAAGTATTACCCCATCATACTCCACTAAAGCCGCTTAATAGTCAGCGGCTTTTTTGTGCTTGTTAGAGACTATATTTAAGTTGGAAAGAGAAGCTTCTTGGCTTGCCATAACGATATTGGTTATAGAACCCAATTTGACTGTAATAATGCTTATCAAATAAGTTATCGATATTTAGGCTAACAGATAATTGCTCATTCATTTGATAATTCGCCATTAGGCTGGCAATACCATAACTAGGCTGGTTTACCTCAACAGCACCATAAACAGGGTTGTTAACTTCATCATAGCTATTGCTTTGCCAGCGATAGCCACCACCCACTTTTAGATTGTCTAATGCACCTGAGAGTTGATAGCTAGTAAAAAGTTTAAATTGATCTTTTGGGTTGGTGGTATTTAATACCGTATTATCCGGTTTTTCGCCTTTACTATGGGTATAGCCAAAATAAGCGTTCCAGTTGTCGGTTAATTTTCCGTTGATTTCTAGCTCGTAGCCCTGAGTTAATGTGCCGTCAATGGGCTTGTAGATTGCCTGAAGTGTTTCTGCAATGGTATCTCCCGTGTACTCGCCTACATTATCTTGATAAATTTTAAATCCAGAAAGGGATATGTCTAAACGTTCATCAAGTACAGAAGCTTTTATGCCAAGTTCATAATTCTTACCTTCAATAGGGCTTAAATAATGTCCATTTTTATCAACTCGACTTTGTGGTGTAAAAATATCAGTGTAATTAGCATACAAAGCCCAACTCTGTGTTAGTTCATAAGTTGCTCCAAAATAATTAGTTAGTTCATCACTTATTTTATAATCATGCATGCGACCAAAATTATCTTGATTGGTTTGCCATTGATTTAACCGGCTTCCAACAACTAAAGACAAGGCATCGGTTATATTTAGTTGTGCAGCAACATAAAGTGCATCTTGTTTAGTTGTGCCATAAGAGCCGTAAGCCGCTTCTGACTGCCAATTTGGTTTTGCAATGCTATAACTAGAGTCAGTGAAATCGCCGATAATATAGTCACTTTGTTCACTAGCATAATAAGGGGTCGAAAACTGTTGCTCTTGGGTATTATAACCAAATAGCAGTTGGTGACTTTGGCCCAGCCAATTAAACCGACCATTGAGTTCGACCTCATAGGTATCCTGCGTTCTGTTTGCATCAATATAGTTTATAGAACCGGGTTTCATTCCAGTGTTGTTTATAGGATCGGGCTCTCCTTTTACCCAAAACACATCATAATCTAGATCGTTATCACCATAGACATAATTAGCGGTTAGCTGCCAGTTAGCGTTAAAGTAATGCTCTAGGCGAATAAACGCATTAAGTGCATCGGTTCGAGAAGAGGCCCAATCTTGAGCCGTTGAAGCACCTCTGTCATAAGCAGTGCGGGAGCCATCACTATAAAAAATAGGCAAACCACCTGACATTGTTCCTTTAGGAGTTGTCGATTGATTATCAACAGCAAGAGTCAATAAAGTACTGTTAGAAAGATCTGCCTCAATAATGCCATACAATGTTTGACTGGTTTGCGAGAAGCGATCTTGATATGAGTGTCTATCTTGATAAGCAACAACAGCCCGTCCTCTTATACTTTCGCTATTATTTATGCTTCCCGACACATCCACCATCGCACGGTAGTTGTCCCATGAGCCTAATGAAGCAGTAAGATTTATTTGAGTGTTTGCAGTTGGACGTTTACGTATCAAATTAATTGCTGCCGAAGGGTTACCTGCGCCCAGCATTAGCCCCGTTGCTCCTCTAACTATTTCGATACGATCATAAATTGCGGTATCGGTTAGGTTATCTCCATAATTAAAGCGGGTGTCATAGGTGGTTGCTATGCCATCATAAAGTATGCTGGTGACACTAATACCTCGGGCTGAAATAGAAAACTTGCCATTATCTGCTTCTCGAGCATTTATGCCTGTTACACTGGTTATAGCTTCAATTGCGGTGTTTAGTTGTTGGTCTGCCATAAAATCGCTTGTTATCGCTATCGTTGATTGCGGTGTTTGCAAATGTGATAGCTCAAGACCTGTTGCAGAGCTCATGGAATTAACTTTATAGCCGTTCGCTTGCTCTCCAATAACGGTTAACCTTTCGATGTCTTTGCTAGTGTGGGCGAGCGTTTGAGTTGAAACTGCTGAAAATAAAAGACCAACCAGAGTGTAATGAGTTACGGGAGAATTTTTCTTTGAGAGTAGGTGTATCATTTGAAATCCATTTTTATTTAAAAACGTGAAATTAACTTTTCACATCAGTAGATGTCGCTGCTTGATAATCGAGCAAGAAGAGACTAATGGATTTTTCTTTATTAGTAAATGCTTTTGATAATGATTTTCATTTAGATTTAAGCGTTCTCCTTTTTACTTACAAGCACGTTGTGAATAAAAAGGAGGGATTACTTATAAAAAGATTGCGCTAACTTGGAATAACTTTTCAACCACGTTAATGTGCTTTTTATCAATTAAGAACATAATTACATGATCGCCTGATAGAATTATCGTGTCGTCGTGGGCAATTAGTACATCGTCATTACGTACAATTGCACCTATTGTGGTACCTGCTGGCAATTTAATATCTGCAATCGCGCGACCCACTACTTTAGATGTGTTTTCATCACCATGGGCAACTGCCTCTATGGCTTCTGCAGCCCCTTTACGCAGTGAATACACGTTTACAATGTCGCCTCGGCGCACGTGCGTAAGTAACGCAGAAATAGTCGCTTGTTGTGGTGAAATAGCAATATCTATTTCGCCGCCCTGTACTAAATCAACGTAAGCACCTCGTTGAATAAGCACCATGGTTTTTTGTGCCCCCATGCGTTTTGCGAGCATGGCCGACATAATATTCACTTCATCATCGTTAGTAACGGCAATAAAAACATCAACTTGTTCAATGTGTTCTTCAGAGAGCAGTTCTTGATCGGACGCATCACCACAAAATACCACGGTGTTGTCGAGCATTTCAGAGAGTTGCTCTGCGCGCTCTTTACTGCGTTCTAATAATTTAACGCTGTGGTTTCTTTCCAGTGAACGGGCTAGGCCTGCACCAATATTACCGCCACCGGCTATCATAATTTTTTTGTACGAGCGTTCCAGTTTTTGTAGCTCGTTCATTACCGCACGAATATGTTTGGTGGCGGCAATAAAAAATACTTCATCGTCGGCTTCTATTACGGTGGTACCCTGCGGTTTTATTGCCTTGCCTTGACGATAAATAGCGGCTACCCGGGTTTCTACATTAGGAATATGTTGCTTAAGTGTAGATAAGGCGTAGCCTACTAATAAACCGCCATAGTAGGCTTTTACAGCTACTAAAGAGAGCATGCCGTCGGCAAATTGTAGTACCTGTAATGCACCAGGGTAATCTATCAAACGGCGAATATATTTAGTTACGAGTGCTTCTGGGGCTATGTAATGATCGACAGGTAAATCATCATTATGAAAGAGTTTTTCGCGGTATTTTAAATATTGCTCAGAGCGAATGCGAGCAATTTTGGTTGGCGTATTAAAAATACTGTAAGCAACTTGGCATGCCACCATGTTTACTTCATCTGAGCTGGTTACGGCGATAATCATATCGGCATCTTCAGCTCCTGCGCGACTCAACACGTCAGGGTGGGCGCCGTGGCCTGCAACACCTTGTAAATCGTATTTATCTTGCAGTTCACGCAAGCGGTTACCGTCGATATCAACTACGGTTATTTCGTTTTGTTCACCCACTAAGTTTTCTGCGAGTGTGCCGCCAACTTGCCCAGCACCGAGTATGATTATTTTCATTATGTACCCGTATTATTAATACTAATTACATCAAAATAATAACTACCTCAAAAGCGAGGTAGTTAAATGTGTTGCGTGGCAATACTAGGCTTTTTTAACTAATTTAGCGTAGTAAAAACCGTCACTTTCACCTGGTAACAGCTGTAAGCCTGGTGTGGTTTTTGTGTCTTCGCTGTGCAGAGGAATATGCTCCACATCGTCGTTATTAGCTAAAAACTTAGCAACTTGTTGTTGGTTTTCTTGAGGAAGTACCGAGCAAGTTGCATACACTAATGTGCCGCCTGGTTTTAACAATGGCCAAATGCTATCGAGTATATCGCCTTGTAGGGTCGATAAGTCGTTAATGTCGGATGCGCGACGTAGCCATTTTATATCTGGATGACGACGAATTACGCCCGTTGCAGAGCAGGGTACATCTAACAAAATACGATCAAACTGATCTTCATCCCACCAAGTGTGAGGTTGCGATGCATCACCACATTGTAAGTCGGCGCCCAAACCAATTCGTTCTAAGTTTTGTTTAACACGTTCTAATCGTGTGGCATCGCTATCAAGCGCGAGTACATCTGCATCGGCAAGCTCTAAAATATGGCAGGTTTTACCACCAGGCGCTGCACAGGCATCAAGTATTGCATCACCATTTTGTGGGTCTAGGTAGCGAGCTGCAAGCTGCGCTGCCGCATCTTGTACTGAACAAGCACCGGTATCAAACTCAGGAAGTGAAAACACATCGCGTGGTTTGCTTAGTTTAATGCCATCAATAAAATCAGGGTTTAGAGTATGTTCAATATCGTTAGCGGTTAGCATTTCGCTATATTCTTGGGTGCTAAACTGCGATTGATTCACTCGCAGCCACATTGGCGCTTGCTGTTGGTTTGCTTCTAGAATGTCTTCCCAGTGATCTGGATAGGCTTCTTTTACTTGCTTTATAAACCAGTTTGGATGGTTGTATAAACATACCGGAATTTGTTTGGCTTTTTCTTCAAGCTCAACTTGCTGACGTTGAAAGCTTCGTAAAATGGCGTTAATAAGCCCTTTTAAGCCAAGAGCGCGCAATTGTTGTAACGCATTAACCGTTTCGCTAATTGCTGCATGCGGCGGTACACGCATGTGTTGTAGTTGGTAAATGCCCACATACAATAAAAACTGGAAAATACGACGTTTGCCTTTAAGCGGTTGCTCGACTAGATGCTGGCAATAATTTTCTAGGCTAGGTAAGTAACGTAATACTCCGTAGCAAATTTGCTGCAGTAAGGCTTTATCTTTAGGTGATAGGCCTTGGCTAGCGAAAGGAAGTTCTTGATTAAGCGATGCGCCTTTATCAACCACGTTATATAAAGTTTCAGCGGCTAGCGCTCTGACATTGCTTACATTACTCATTATTTTCGCCTAATACAGTGCCGGGTGTGACCCAATCGCTACGACCGTTTAAAAAATCATTAATTGCCATTGGCTTTTTGCCTTGTGGTTGTAATTCGCCAATAGATAAAGCGTGTTTACCACAAGCCACAACGATACCGTTTTTATCACTTGCTAAGACAGTGCCAGCTGCGCCTGATTGTTCAACCACATTTGCTTGGTATATTTTTACCGTATTACCACTCATTTGGGTAAAGCATACTGGCCATGGGTTAAAGGCACGAATGTTACGCTCGATTTGCTCGGCATCCATAGACCAATCAATGTTGGCTTCGTCTTTTGAGAGTTTTTTAGCGTAATTGGCATCGGTATCGTTTTGTGGTTCAGGCGTTATTTCCCCGTTGGCTAAACGATTTATGGTATCGATTAATGCATCAGGCCCGAGTTCAGCAAGCTTAGTGTATAAGCTGGCACTGGTTTCAGTATTATCAATAGGGCAGCGGCTAATATGCAGCATATCGCCGGTATCTAGCCCTTCATCCATTTGCATTATCGTTACACCAGTTTGCTGATCGCCTGCCCAAATAGCACGTTGAATAGGTGCGGCACCACGCCAGCGAGGTAAAATAGAACCATGCACATTTAAACACCCTAAACGCGGGGCATCTAAAATGGCTTTAGGTAAAATTAAACCATAGGCAACCACAATCATAATATCGGCATTGAGGCTGTTTAATTCCTCAAGTGCTTCATCTGTTTTGAGAGATTGCGGCTGAAAAACAGGGAGGTCATGTTCTAGTGCAAGCGCTTTTACTTCACTGGCTTTTAGCTTTTTTCCGCGACCCGCTGGACGATCTGGTTGACTGTAAACGCCCACAATTTGGTGTTCACTATTGATGAGTGCTTGCAGATGGCGTGCAGCAAAGTCCGGCGTACCGGCAAATATAATGCGTAATGGTTGTGTCACTGAGTTTCCTAATTATTTACTAAAGTGCTTATTATTGCGCTGCAAACTTCGCTTCTTTTTCAAGCTTTTTACGGATGCGTTGGCGCTTTAATGGAGATAAATAATCAATAAATAATTTACCTTGAAGGTGATCAAGCTCATGCTGAATACAAATCGCTAATAATTCGTCGGCATCAAGAATAAACTCTTTACCTTCTTCGTTGAGTGCAGCCACGGTGACGGTTTCTGCGCGATCAACTTTTGCGTACGAGTGAGGAACTGATAAACAGCCTTCTTCGCTCACGGTAGAGCCATCTTTTTTGATAATTTGTGGATTGATAAGTACTAGCGGTTCATCGCGCTCTTCTGATACATCAATCACCACAATACGTTGATGAATATCAACTTGCGTAGCAGCAAGTCCAATACCATTTTCATCGTACATAGTTTCTAGCATATCTTTGACGATTTCACGTACTTGGTCGTCAACAACAGTTACTTCTTTTGCGATTGTACGTAAACGTTCATCTGGAAATCTTAAAACTTCTAACCTAGCCATAGTTACCTTTTACACTTATGCTTAAATTTAGGGTATCGTATGTTCTTATTTTAGCCATTCACGTTCCCCTTTAACAGGTTTTGATTAATAATAATGAAAAAACACTATGAGGAAGCTCAATGAAATCTCCATTCATTGCAATAATACTTGCATTAGGTGCTGCTTTTCCTGTTCTAGCAGATGTACTAACTATAAAAAAAGACGCTCCTAAACAATACGTTGTAAAAAAAGGTGACACGCTTTGGGATATCTCAGCGATATATTTAAACGAGCCGTGGCTTTGGCCTGAGTTATGGCAAATGAACCCGCAAATAGACAACCCTCATCTTATTTACCCGGGCGATGCGTTAGCATTAATTTACGATGCAGACGGTAATCCGCGTTTAGTGATTAATAAAGCGTATAGAAAGCTATCACCTATGGGGCGTATTACCCCTAAAGGGAAAGACGCTATCACCACGTTACCGCTTGAGTTGATTAAACCGTATTTGTCGTTTGAACAAGCGATAAACAGCGATACGATAAAAGAAAAACCCTACATTTTGGGTGCAAACGAAAATACCAAAACCCAAACAATCGATCATATTTTATATGTTAAAGGTAACTTAAAGCGCAACCAGGCTTATGCTATTTACCATAAAGGGGCGCCTTACACCGATCCTAAAACAGGTGAAAAGCTAGCGAGTAGAGCATCTTATGTGGGTATGGCTCGCGCTTTTAGAGCTGGTGATGCGGCTAATGGTGAACCTGCCTCAGTCAGAGTTGAATCAGTTAAGCGCGAAATCAAGCAAGGTGATTTTTTATTACCCGCGATGGAAGGACAGATGCTGCCGGTGTACTTTAATATGCATCGTCCTACCCAGCCGCTGCAGGGTCATGTAATTGCCTCTCCCCGTGAAGTGAGAGAATTTAGCACGATGGATGTGGTGGTGCTAAACTTAGGCTCTGAACAACAAGTTGAAGTAGGTCATGTAATTGATATTGAACGTCAATCACCTAAAGTAATTGATGGCGCTCGAGGTCCGCGTTATACAGAAGACTCAAGTCGTTTAGAAAAACTAGTATCCGCTACTAGCGAGTTGTTTGGCTCAGAGAGCGACGAAGATAGCATTACGTGGAAAATGCCAGCAGAAAAAGTTGGTGAAATGATTATTTTTAAAGTGTATGACAAAGTTAGTTATGCACTTATCACTAAAAATCAGTACCCAATTCGCATTGGAGATTTAGCAGTTATTCATTAAGTAGCGAGTCGGTGTTCTAGGAGGGAACATGGAGCAATCGTGTGGCAAGTTAAATCATTGGCTTGCCTTTTACTTATGCAAGGGGTTAGGGATTAAAACGCTCTTAGCCCTGTCTAAACAATACAGCTTAGTATCGCTGTTTTCTTTATCGCAAAGTGAGTTGGTTACGTTGGGTTTAACGGCTCACCAAGCTAGCAATTTGCTTAACACGAACTGGCAGCAAGTTGCACATTATGAGCAGTTGATCAGCCAACAAAATATTATTGTTATTAGTATTTTTGATACCACCTACCCAGAATACCTCAAACAAATAGCTAGTGCGCCATTATTACTTTTTTGTAAAGGAGATATCAGCTTGCTGGCTTCGCCGCAAATAGCCATTGTTGGCAGTCGAAACGCAACGACTACGGGGCTTGAAATTGCTGCTGAGTTTGCGCATCAGCTAACGCTTGCTGGCATAACAGTAACCTCTGGTATGGCGCGTGGCATTGACGGCGCTGCCCATAAAGGGGCATTGTCAGGAAATGGTAAAACCATTGCAGTGCTAGGGACAGGCGTTGATATTTACTATCCTAAACGCCATAAGTTACTCACAGAGCAAGTATTAGCAACAGGCTTATTGGTTAGTGAGTTTTTGCCTGGTACGGCTGCCAATGCGCACAACTTTCCACGGCGCAATCGTATTATTTCAGGGCTCTCTTTAGGCGTTTTAATTGTTGAAGCCGAAATTAAAAGCGGCTCATTAATTACGGTACGTTACGCGCTTGAACAAAATAAAGAAGTTTTTGCGGTACCCGGTTCAATTAAAAATCCGCTTGCACAAGCTAGCCACTTTTTAATTAAGCAAGGTGCTAAGCTGGTTGATAACGTCGCAGATATCCTTGATGAGATGAACTTTTCATACCCTTCTGGTCTAAACTATAAAGAGTTAACTGATGCTGTAACCTCAGATTGCGAGGTACTTAATAGTATTGGGTTTGAGGTGACCAGTGTGGACGATATTATGCGTCGAGTGCAGTGGCCAATTGATAAAGTACAAGCGCGATTGCTTGATTTAGAGTTAGACGATCAAATTGAGCGAGTATTAGACGGCTATATTAAATTAAGCGCTGGAGGATAATATGTTTGATATTCTTATGTATTTATTTGAAAACTATGTTCACAGCGAAAGCGATGTTTTTGTTGAGCAAAGTAAGCTTACTGATGAGCTACTGCGCGCTGGGTTTAACAAGCCGGAAATAAACAAAGCTATTGACTGGTTAGATCAACTTGCCGCATTACAATATAGTAATGAGTCGCCTTATTTATTAGCCACTGAGCAGCATGCAGTGCGAATCTTTACCGATAGTGAGTGTCGCGTTCTTGATACTGAATGCCGTGGCTTTTTAATGTTTGTTGAACAAACCGGCGTTATTAATAGCACCACTCGTGAAATGGTGATGGATCGTTTGGCGGCGCTTGATAATTCAGCCATTACTTTAGAAGATTTAAAATGGTTAATTTTGATGGTGTTATTTAATGCCCCTGATTCTCAGCAGGCGTATGAGCAAATGGAAGATCTTATTTTTGATGAGCCTAGCGAAGTGTTACATTAACCATTATTGCGTGTTTTATTATTTTCAGCGTTAACAAACCGACCGCCATAGCTTGTATCTTTAAGGGTTTTGGGTATATTAGGCGAAAATTCACCAACCACTAGGATTTACATGAGTAAAATCGATCATTCACTTTTCTCGGCCAATAAACACGCCCTAGAAAAAGAATATGAGATATGCCCGCAATGTGGTTCAGAACTCGTCATTCGTAATAGTAAGTCGGGGCCTTTTTTAGGCTGCGCTAGTTACCCAAAGTGCGATTTTATTCGCCCGCTTGCCCATCATGATAGCAATGAAATAAAAGTACTTGAGGACAGCGAGTGTCCAGAGTGTAGCAAGCCGCTGGTGGTGAAAAATGGCCGCTACGGTATGTTTATTGGCTGTACCGGTTACCCTGAATGTCATTATATTGCCAGTGAGCATGACGATACGCCAAGTGAAGAGCCTGTGATTAGTTGCCCTAAATGTAAAAAAGGGCATTTAGTTTCACGCAGTAATAAGTTTGGTAAAGTATTCTATTCCTGCGACTGTTACCCAAGCTGTAAATATACGCTTAATCATAAACCTGTAGCTCAAGCGTGTCCTGTATGTGACTGGCCAGTTGTTACTGAGAAAAAAGCCGCGAGTGGTGTTGTGTTACAATGCCCACAAAAAAGCTGTATGCATAAGTTTGCTGCCACTGAATAACATAAATATCTCTGGAGACAATTTTGTCTGACCTTTCTTCTTTATCTGCTGCAATAACAAGCTTAGAAAACGGCGATGTTATTTTATACCCAACTGAAGCTGTTTATGGCTTAGGTTGCGATCCTGACAATCAACAGGCGGTGGAACGTTTACTTGATATTAAACAACGCCCAGTTGAAAAAGGGCTTATTTTAATTGCTGACAATTACGGGCAATTATTAAAGTACGTGGATGACGCTAAGTTGCCCATGGACAAACGCGCTGATATTTTTTCAAGTTGGCCTGGTGCTATTACTTGGGTCATGCCTGCTGCTAAAACCACGCCGAAGTGGTTAACAGGGCAATTTGATACTATTGCAGTGAGAGTAACTAACCATCCTACAGTTAAACGTTTATGCCAAGAGTTTGGTAAACCATTGGTATCAACAAGTGCAAATTTAACTGGTCAAGCAACGGTAACAAGTATTGTTGAGGCGCAGCAGCAGTTTGCAGAGCAGGTTAGTTTTTATGTTGATGAACCATTAGGTGGTAATACACAACCAAGCACCATTAAAGATGCCACAACAGGCAATATATTCAGAGGTTAACTATGCAAAGCGAATTATTAAAACAAGTAAAAGCCTACTTTATGGCTTTGCAAGATACCATTTGCCAAGGCTTAGAAGCAGCAGATGGGAAAGCACAATTTGTTGAAGACAGCTGGCAGCGAGAAGAGGGCGGCGGTGGTCGTACTCGCGTTATCACCAATGGTAATGTGATTGAGCAAGGCGGAGTTAATTACTCTCATGTATTTGGTGCCTCTATGCCGGGCTCTGCGACTGCACATAGACCTGAACTTGCAGGACGTAGTTTTCATGCGTGTGGTGTATCGTTAGTGATTCATCCTAAAAACCCACATATACCAACAAGCCATGCCAATGTACGCTTTTTTATTGCCGAAAAAGAAGGTGAAGAACCGATTTGGTGGTTTGGTGGTGGTTTTGATTTAACCCCGTTTTACCCTGTACTTGAAGATGTAGTGCATTGGCACCAAGTTGCGCACGATGTGTGTCAGCCATTTGGCGATGATGTTTATCCAAAATATAAAAAATGGTGTGACGAATACTTTTATTTAAAACATCGTGATGAAACCCGCGGCGTAGGCGGCTTATTTTTTGACGATTTAAATGAGTTAGGTTTTGAGCAAAGCTTTGCATTTATGCAATCGGTGGGTAATGGCTTTTTAGATGCTTACGTTCCTATTATTGAACGTCGTAAAAACGATGAGTACACCGAGCAGCAGCGCGACTTCCAATTATACCGCCGTGGTCGTTATGTTGAGTTTAATTTAGTCTGGGACCGTGGCACATTGTTTGGTTTACAAAGCGGTGGCCGTACGGAATCTATTTTAATGTCGATGCCACCTTTAGCCCGTTGGGAGTATAACTATACCCCAGCCGGAGACAGCGCAGAGGCATTACTATATAAAGATTTCTTAAAGCCTCGAGATTGGTTAGCACTGGGCTAAGAATGATATGCCAGTCAATAAGCTACTTATTGACTGGCTTTTAAAATTATTGTTTAAGTTTAAAACTGCGTACCTGCTCATCTAACGAACGAGCTAAATTGAGTAACTCTTCACTGACTTTTTGATTTTCATCGGCATCCACTAATGATTGCTCGGCGTTATCGCTAATACCAACAACACTTATATTTATTTCTTCAGCAGCTTGGTTTTGTTGCTCTGTTGCATCGGCTATTTGTATATTGAGCTCATTTATTTCATTCATTTGCCCTGAAATATCTTTTAAAGCTTGTGCAACTTGTTGTACTTGTTGCGCTCTTTCGTCTGCCTCTGCACAGGACTCACCCATGGTTTTAACGGTTTGCGCGGCTTCGGACTGCAACTTATCTATAGTACGGCGTATTTCATCGGTAGAGGCATGAGTTCGAGTTGCTAAAGTACGTACTTCATCAGCAACAACGGCAAAGCCTCGGCCAGCTTCACCTGCACGGGCAGCTTCAATGGCAGCATTAAGCGCTAATAAATTTGTTTGCTCGGCGATACTGCTGATCACCTCAAGTACTTTTCCCACCTCAAGCGTTTGCTCTTGCAGTTGTCTCACTTGATCTGCCGCTTGGCGTACATCTTCTGCTAACTGATTAATACTGAGTTCGGTTTGCTCTGCAACCTGCATGCTTTGTTGTGCTAGTTCATTACTGTTCTCAGATTTTTCTTGAGCAAAATGAGTGGTGTTTCTTACTTCATTGGATGAGCTTTCTAGTTCATTAATTGCTGCGGCCACCGAATCGGTACTTTTCTTTTGTTCTAAAATAGCGCGCTCAGTGGTATCGGCCGAGGTATAAATTTTCTCTGCTGAATGAATAAGTACTTTTGAAGAGTGAGATACCTGAGCAATATTATCTTTAAACGTAGCAATCATTTGGTTAAAGCTGGTGGCAAGCCAGCCGAGTTCATCTTCGGCGTTATCTTCAATGCGTAAGGTTAAATCTTTATTGGTAGTGGCTAAGTGCATTGCATGGCCGAGCTTTTTAAGGCGCACTATAAATATTTTTCTAAACACTATACCTAGCAGCACAAAGGCAATAATAAAAATAGTAGAAAGTAGGCTGGTGGTTACTAAGGTGTTGTAAGTTACCTCATTATCAATATCAGCTAAGGAGTAACTAATTTTTACCACGCCTAGTACATCGCCTTCTTGCGCTTGGTGGCAGCCTAAACAGTTAGTACCTTTATAATCAGAGCTAGCATACATAGGGCGTAGGTAGGTCATACTGCGGCTATCGGTGTTTTGCTCTATAAATAAGCTTTCTTTACCCTTTAGTGCTTCGCGTTCGTTGTTATTACTTGCTGTTTGGTTTTTATTTCCGGCCCCATACAGTTTATTAACTATATCGGAGCGAATAATATGAGCATCTTCTATATTAGGGTGTTTGCGTAGCTTTTGGCTCAATAATTCTCGATTAGCCATAGTACCGGTTAGCATCATGGTGTTTATTGAGTCAAAATAATTATCGGCAAGCAGTTTAATGTTTTCTGCCACCGTATCTTGGGCGAGCGTGCGCTGTTGGCTAGCACTACTAAAAATACTAGCTATTAATACAATAACGCCAGTTAGAGCTAATAAAGCATAAATTTTATGTTGGATTGATTTCACACGCGCCACGCTTTTCTAATTATTTGATAGGGTATTATCTATATTTTAGAAAAGCGGATTTTGACTTAGCGCAAATAATCCCCAATTAAAGAACGAGGTAGGTTAATGCTGGTTAATCATATGGCTGGCAAGCTGAGCCAGTGATTGACGTAAGCCTTCGCGTAACACAGGGTTATCTATTTCTATATCTAAGGTCTTATTCATGCAATACATCCACTGATCACGTAAGTCTTGATCAATAGGGAACGGCATATGGCGTTTACGCAGCATCGGGTGGCCGTGTTTTTCTACAAATAGGTCAGGCCCACCAAGCCAACCGGATAAAAACTCAAAAAATACTTGGCGAATTCTGTCTAATGGTTGAGGATGCATATCATATAACGATTTAGCGTATTCATCACTGGCCATTATATCGTAGAATCTATTAGCAATTGCACGCGTGGGGGCTTCTCCACCAATGATTTCATACGGGGTTTTATCTGGCGTAGGTGCTTGCGTAGTTGTAGACGGCTTTGATCTTGAAAAGAGTCTTTTAATCATAATTTTATCATCGTTAATAGGCAGTACTAAAACTGCGAAGAGGTTGTTTAAAATGGACAAATATGCGGTTTTTGGAAATCCAATCAAACATTCAAAATCTCCCATTATTCATCAGCAGTTTGCAAAATCATTGGGAGAGCAAATCGACTATCGCGCAATATTAGCACCTATCGATGGATTTGAAAAAACAGTCGCTGCTTTTTTTGAGCAAGGGGGAAAAGGCGCCAATGTCACTGTTCCTTTTAAAGAGCAGGCTTTTGCTTTAGCCAATGAACTCACCCCAGTTGCTAAACTGGCAGGCGCAGTGAACACCCTTAAAAAGCGCGATGATGGCAGTTTACTCGGTGATAACACTGATGGCACTGGTTTTGTTAACGACTTACTGACCAATAAAATAACGATAACAGGTAAACGCCTGTTGATCATTGGTGCGGGTGGCGCTGCTCGAGGAGTTATCTTACCTTTACTAGAGCAAAATCCCGCAGAGATAGTTATTGTTAATCGCACAGCACACAAAGCCCAAACATTGGCAAAACTCTTCACTGGGCATGGCAATGTTTCGGGGTATGGTTTTGACGACCTTCCTTTTACTGATTATCATTTAGTTATTAACTCAACTTCGAGCAGCATGAATAACGAATTACCTGCGTTAAGCGAAAAGCACTTAAGCACATGTGAAATGGCTTATGATATGTTTTACGCCACGCAAAATACGCTATTCATGAATTGGGTCAGCGAACACAATAAAGCAGCTAAGCTATTAGATGGCAGTGGTATGCTAGTAGGCCAAGCCGCACAAGCTTATTATGTATGGCGAAATAAAATGCCTGAGATTGTTCCTGTTATTACTGCACTAAAGCAGGGAGTGCTTAAATGAATCAAGCAATACAGTTTATAGATCGACTCGAATTTAGAGAGCCAACTCATCAATTAGTTTTTTTTGCACAAGTAAGTGGCATGCTAGTTGAGTGTGTGATTGCTGTCAGTAGTTTAAATTTAGCCGATGAGAGTCATGCAACGCGTTATTTTGAGCAATACCGTTTTGATTATGAAGAACGTGCCGAGCAGCTTATTGAAGATGAATGCTATAACTCGGCAGGTCAAATAGAAGTGAGTCTAGTTAGTTAAATTAACTAGCGTCTTCAGCTAAGTATTCATCTTTTAGCTGAACATAATTATCAGCAGACACTTTTAAAAAGCTCAGCTCTTGCTCTGTTAATGGGCGAGCTTGTTTTGCTGGGCTACCTACATATAAAAAACCAGACTCTAAACGCTTATTAGGGGGCACTAAAGCACCGCCACCAATAATTACCTCATCTTCTACAATCACATTATCCATAATAATAGCGCCCATACCCACAAGTATGCGATTACCTAATACGCAGCCATGTAGCATTACCTTATGACCAACGGTTACATCATCACCAATAATAAGTGGGTAGCCGTCTGGATTATTCTTTGTTGCTCTTGATAAGTGTAAAACGCTGCCATCTTGTATATTAGTACGTTGACCAATACGAATATGGTTAACATCACCGCGGGCAGCAACTAACGGCCATACACTGCTATCATCACCTATAGTGATATCACCGACTAATACAGACGACTCGTCTACATAAACAGATTCATTAAACGCAGGAGTGATTCCTTTATAAGAACGTATTGCCATATATGCACCTTTAAATTAAACATATTAAGAGTATTAGTGTAACAGTAGCGCTTATTTTAGTGCCAGCAAAGCCTATATTGATTATAAAACTACCAGTTTCACCTGCTTTCGCTCAGATACTAACCGAACAGTGTGTTTTTTTAGTTTTTCTTTAAAAAAGTACTTGCGTAAAAATCTGTTCTCCCTATAATGCGACCCCACTGAGACGGGGAACGCCAACGCATAGCGAGGCACGAACTGCTCAGAGAGTTAAATAAAACTTGAGTTTAAATCATCGTAAGAAAGTTTAAAATTAAGTGTTGACTCGAAAAATAAAGGATGTATTATACGCATCCCTAGCGACAACGTCGCAACGTTCTTTAACAATATAAAGCAATCATCTGTGTGGGCACTCGTACAGATTGAGTTCTAACAGCCAAGCTACTTAGGTAGTGAGGCAAACAAATTTAGAGTCTCAATTGAAACTGAGTGACCAACAGCAATAACTACTTAGGT